>CALRKC020000001.1:0-21930 GCA_943367895.1 Erythrobacter sanguineus
CAGGACATCTGAACCAATCCAACTTTTACATTTGACATAATTGCATAAAATAAAATTCGGTGCAAAATTAATTAAAAAAGCGCAGTCGGGAAACCGATGCGCCTTAATGTTATTGTAAAATTAGGAATTAGGAATTACGAAATAGGTGATGACCGTAATTCATAATTGACAATTCACAATTAAAATCATTCCCTTTTCAGCCGGTTCCTTGTAATAATGTCCTTCAATTTCGCCTTCAGATCCTCTCCGGCATCAAAAACCATCTGCTCATTGCTTGGGAACGGCAATACCTTATGGTCGAAATAGGTGTAGTATTCCTGTTCTATCGCACGTTTGTCCCCACGGAAGGTGGCGTATTGGTTCTCGAAAATAAACTCACTCACCAATGGGAATGATTGCAGCAACTGATTTGAGTTCAGGTTCATATAATCCACTTTTGCGGTCACCTGGCAGGATTTCAGTTGCCTGAATTCATAAACCGAGCTCTTTACGGTACGCATATCATCCACCATTACCTCTTTCCCCAAACTGTCTTTCACTACCTGACCGCGCGCATCCAGCAGTTTCTTTGTACCTACCTTTACCAGCTTTTCCTTGACGAATTCCTTTTCCTTCACCTGCTCCGGCGAAATATTGATCTGGCGGAAATTCAGTACCACGGCATAATCATACGTAACGCCTTTCTGTTTGTTGCTGTGATACGCCGTCCACTTGTCGTTCAGTCCATAAGTACTGAAATCAAGCAAATCGGCCTCCAATTGCGCCGGGATTACCATGTTCGTTTCGTTCCGCATGTATACACTCACATGATCCGTGCCCTTAAACTGCGCCTCTCTCATCAATTTGCGCACATCTTTATAATCGGGGTTAATCTGGTCCAGATACTGCAAATCGTCGTAAGCCCTGCGGAAATTCATTTTATCGGTCGTGTTCAGCAGCGCCCTGGTATTGTCATACAGGTATTTCGAAAGCGCATTCTTGCTGTTAACAATCTGTTCTGAATAGTCCTCAAACTTAAATTTGGCCTCGCGGTTTTCCTTCATCAGGCGCAATGGCAGCAAAGGCCTGATTTTCTCCTGACGGTCGTTCAGTCTGTGGTACGTAGTAAAAACCGCTTCCAGGTTGCGCGGATTCGCGTCCTTGATCAGCAAATCAATCTGCCTCAGGTCGCGTTCCTTTGCCTTGGCGTATGCTTCTTCGAGCATGTAGACATAAGGTTGCTTCCCTTTCTTATTCTTATTGGTCCGCAGGGCGCTTACGGCATTGTCAATGGCATTGTCGTAATCTCCGGAATTCAGCATGTTTTCGGTCTCTTTCTTTCCGCAGGAAATCAGGATCAAAAGAGCAAGGAGGAATGTAATTTTCTTCATGGTGTTCTTGGTTTAGGCAAATATAGGAAAAGTGTTAAAGTAACAGCTTGTATTTTTTTCCGGAGCTTAATCCGGCTGTCCGCTGTATTCCCGATTAACAAAAACTACGGCTGGAAGCCTTGTTTTTCTAAATCGGGAGATGCCGCTTCCATCCGGGCTAGGGGCATCGTTTCCAAACGGACCGGATGGTCAAACTTCAAAAAATAAATTCCAAATTCCAAATGCACGTCCGCTAGTCGGATTTGATATTTGGAATTTGGAATTTGATATTTGGAATTTGATATTTGGAATTTGGAATTTGAAATTTGGATTTTGTAATTTAAAATATTGTTTTTTCACATTTGGAATTGCGAATTAACTGCGTACAAATGGCGGCAACAGCTTACTGCACACTTCGCCAAAACCGATGCGTACCTCATTGTTCTTACACCAGCCCCGGAACCGTACCGAGTCATTGTCGTTAATGAATTTACGCTCCGTACCATCTTTCATGACAATTGGATTCTTTCCGCCCCATGTCAGTTCAAGCATCGACCCAAAACTATCAGGCGTCGGCCCTGAAATGGTGCCAGAACCCATCATATCCCCGGAATTCACGCGGCATCCATTGGAGGTATGGTGTGCCAGCTGTTGACTCATAGACCAGTACATGTATTTGAAATTCGACTGGCTGACCAAAGTTGGCTCACAGTTTTCCGGTTCGATTTCCACTTCGAGTGTGATATCAAAAGCGTGTTTGCCTTTCTGCTGTAAATAGGGTAGTGGGGTCGGGTCCTGCTTTGGACCCTTGGTACGGAACGGTTCCAGTGCGTCCATCGTGACAATCCACGGCGAAATGGAAGACGCGAAGTTCTTTGCGAGGAATGGCCCGAGCGGCACATATTCCCACCTTTGGATGTCACGCGCGCTCCAGTCGTTGAGCAGCACCATCCCGAATATATAATCCTCGGCTTCATGAACCGGGATGTTTTCGCCCATAATGTTAACGTCGGTGGTAATGAAAGCAGTTTCCAGTTCAAAGTCAATCGACCTCGATGGCCCGAAAGTAGGCGTGGATTCACCTACAGGAACCGTTTGCCCCATTGGCCGGTGTACCGGGATTCCTGACGGCACGATCGAAGAACTTCTGCCATGATAGCCAACAGGGATGTGCACCCAGTTTGGTAACAGCGCATTTTCCGGATCGCGGAACATTTTTCCAACGTTTGTGGCATGTTCCTTACTCGAATAGAAGTCGGTATAATCGCCGATCAGCACAGGAAGCTGCATTTCAACTTCGTCAATATGATGCACTACTGCTTCGCGATGCTCCGTATTGTTTTTCAACTGATCGTTTTTTTCGTCAAAAATATCGGCAATGCGGTTTCGTACGAGTCGCCAGGTTTTCTTTCCATCCGAGATGAAGTCGTTCAGGGTATCCTGCATGAACATATCATCGGTCAGTTCGATGCCTTCAAAATAATTGAGTTGCTGCAGTGCACCCAGATCGATGGCATAGTCACCAATCCTGGTGCCTATCGTAATTACATCGTCCTTGGTCAGGAAAACCCCGAAAGGTATATTTTGTATTGGGAAATCACTTTCCGGCGGTACATCCAGCCACGATTTACGCTGTGGATTGTTTGCGGTAATTGGCATTGGCAGAGAATATTTAGAGTAGATTGTTTGTTAAAAAATTCAGTTATCAAATATATTATTATATGTCAATTTAACAAACGATTTTCGTAATTTTGAACCGTTTTTAACAAATCTTTTAAACATGCAGCACGACCAGGAAATTTTCGACCTGATCCTCGACGAACAGGACAGGCAGATACACGGAATTGAACTTATTGCGTCAGAAAACTTTGTAAGCGACCAGGTAATGGAAGCTGCGGGTTCCTGTCTTACAAACAAATATGCCGAAGGCTATCCCGGAAAGCGTTATTACGGAGGTTGTGAAGTCGTCGATATAGTAGAGCAGATTGCGATTGATCGTGCCAAAGCGCTTTTTGGTGCCGAATATGCCAACGTACAGCCACACTCGGGTTCACAGGCCAATACGGCCGTTTACGCCGCCTGTTTGCAGCCCGGTGATAAAATCCTTGGGTTTGATTTGTCCCATGGCGGTCACCTCACACACGGTTCACCCGTAAATTTTTCCGGGAAATTGTACCAGCCTGTTTTTTACGGCGTGGAAAAAGAAACCGGACGTTTTGACTATGATAAGATTCAGGAAATAGCTACCAAAGAACAGCCTAAGATGATTATCGCGGGGGCATCAGCTTACTGCCGGGACATGGATTTTGAACGTTTCCGCAAAATAGCCGACAGCGTTGGCGCTTTGTTATTGGCCGACATTTCGCATCCGGCCGGTTTGATCGCAAAAGGGCTGATGAACGATCCAGTGCCGCATTGCCATATTATCACAACCACGACCCACAAGACCCTTCGTGGCCCTCGCGGCGGAATGATCCTGATGGGTAAGGATTTTGAAAACCCATGGGGACTGACCACACCGAAAGGCGAAATCAAGATGATGTCCAATTTATTGGATATGGCTGTTTTCCCCGGCAATCAGGGTGGCCCTTTAATGCACATTATCGCTGCCAAAGCCGTTGCATTCGGAGAAGCCTTAACCGACGAGTTTTTTCACTATTCAATGCAGGTACAAAAGAATGCCAAAGCCATGGCGGAAGCATTTATGAAAAGAGATTACAACCTCATTTCAGGCGGTACCGACAACCACATGATGCTGATCGATTTAAGAAACAAAGGCATCACCGGTAAAGAGGCAGAAAACGCGCTTGTGAAGGCTGAAATTACCGTAAACAAAAATATGGTGCCGTTTGATGATAAATCACCGTTTACCACATCCGGAATCCGTATCGGGACGCCGGCAATCACGACGCGTGGTCTTGTCGAAGCAGACATGGAAACCATCGTTGACATGATTGACAAGGTACTTTCCAATCATACCAATGAGGATGTTATCGCTGAAGTTGGGGCTCAGGTCAATGAAATGATGAGCGAACGTGCGATGTTTGTTTTCTAAATCACCTATTTCTATATACTGAAAACCCACGCCAGTCGTGGGTTTTTTGTTTTCCATTAATAAATTTATCAAAATTTAAGCGTAATAATTTGTTCGTACGAAATTTTTCTTACCTTTGATTTGTCCAAAGAAATTAAACGAAACGAAACATGCAGGCAGAACCAACAAAATCAGAATTGGAAATTTTACAGGTATTATGGCAGTTTGGCCCGTCAACGGTGCGGTTTGTTAATGATACCTTAAACGAGCAGAAGCGATCCGTACAATATACTTCAACCCTGAAGCTGATGCAGATTATGGCAGAGAAAGAAATGCTCACTACGGACAAGTCCAGTATGAAGCATGTTTACAGTGCTGCGATTGAGGAGAAAAAGACCAAAGGTTTCCTATTGGAAAAATTCGTGGATAACATGTATAATGGTTCAAGTTCAAGCCTCATGATGCAGTTGCTTGGGAATAAAAAGACAACTGCGAAAGAGCTTGAAGAAATCAGGGCCATGCTTGATAAACTTGAAAACAAGAAATAAAGATGATTCTAAACGACACTTTGGTACAGGCCATTTCATGGACTTTGGTCCACTCGCTCTGGCAGGGCATATTACTGGCCGTTTTTGCCGGATTGATTATCCTGGCGACAAAGAAAGCCGCCGCTTCCACGCGTTATAATTTGCTTTCAGCGTTATTTGTGGTCTTTTTGATTACCGTGGGGTTGACTTTTAATTATGAATTTACCCCGGATTTGGAATCTAAGCCATTGCATCTGCCATTGGTTTCCGGGCAGGTCAATGGTAGTTTTAACCCGGAAGGGTCTGGTTTTTCAGGTACTTTCATCGGTTTCCTGAACAGTAATGCACACGGTATTACCATGTTCTGGCTCCTGATATTTGCGTTTAAGCTGCTGGGGATTTTTAACGCTTTCAGCAAGATCTACAGGATTCGCAATTACAGGATTTTTTCACCATCGGAATATTGGAAAAACCGGGTTTCTGAATTGGCGTTCCAAATTAACATTCACAAACCGATTGTATTGCTTGAATCCGCCCTGATCAAAATTCCGTGTGTAACCGGTTTCTTCAGGCCTATGATCCTGATTCCGGTTGGCCTGCTTGCAAATCTGCCCCAGGACCAGGTGGAAGCGATCTTATTGCATGAACTTGCGCACATTCGCAGGAAAGACTATATCATCAATTTATTGCAGCATCTCGCAGAAACGATTTTTTTCTTCAACCCCGCACTGCTTTGGCTTTCTTCATTGATAAAGGATGAAAGGGAAAACTGCTGTGATGATATTGCCCTGGGTGTAATCGGAAATAAAAAGGATTTTGTGCATGCGTTAATTTCGTTTGAAGAATACAGCAACCATAAACTGGCTGTTGCATTTGCCGGAAAGAAAAATCATTTACTGCAGCGCGTAAAGCGGATTGTTTATGACGACAACAAATCATTGAATGCTGTGGAAAAAATGGTATTGTCTGTGAGTCTCTTACTGGTTGCGGCCGCAATTGTCACTGCTGCAAACCCCCAGTTTCAGGATGATTCAAACGACAATTCTGTCCTAAAGTCGATTTCGGAAGTTGCCACAACAGTCCGTCAAACGTCCCAAACTACAGCAACAACGATCTCCACTTCTTCCACCACCTCATATGAAGAACACATCGAAACTACTGACGATAACGAACAGCCAGCGACTGCAGGTGGGGAGGAACAAGCCATTCCTGTGTACAGTTACGGTTACCCAACAGCAGAAATTGTGCCGGCCTGCAAACCCGAACCTACTGCCATGCCAGTAGCGGCCGACCTATCAAAAACGACCAGCATTACCACACGTACCGTAAATTCCAAAACCGCTACGGCACATACACTGGACAGGGAAGTGACCACTTATGATTCTGAAAATCCCGGCAAAAACAGGCAATCGATTTTACGGACGGGTATCACAGGGGAGAACCTTCCTGAAGATATGAACGTAGACCATCTTACCAACAATATTATTTCAGATTTAATCACTGAGGATATTATTAAGGACAGCAAAGGACTGTCGTTTAAGCTTTCGGGTAATAGTCTCATCGTTAATGGGCAAAAGCAGTGTGAAACAGTGCATGCGAAGCTTAAAAAGAAATACTTTAATCCAAAAGTAAGCGCCATCTGTTACAATTACGAGTATTCAGGCGACATATAAAAATTCATCATCAATCAATCATCAATCAAAAAACGAACATTATGAAAAACTTCATACATGCCATTGTATGCCTATTATTTTCCATTGTCCTTTCGGCACAAACCGGAAACATCAGCGGTAAAATCACCAATTCAGAAAACCAGCCCGTCGATGCCGTCTTAGTTTCATTGTTTTCCGCGGCTGACAATGTTTTGCAGAAAACCACCTTTACAGAGTCGGACGGGACTTTCTTTTTTAGTAATCTGGCAAACAATCAATACCTCATTTTGATTGATGCTGATGGGTTTAGCCCATACCGGAGCGCACCCGTTTCCGTGGCTCAGAATGCAGTCTCATTGCCGGTGATTAATCTCGCTGCCTCATCGACTAAAAATCTTGATGAAGTGGTTATCGTCAAAAAGAAATCGTTTGTCGAAAACAAGATTGACCGGACCGTGGTCAATGTCGATGCCATGATTTCAGCCGCGGGCGCTGATGCTATGGATGTATTGGAAAAATCGCCCGGAATTTCGATAGACCAGAATGGTGTCATCACTTTTAAAGGTAAAACCGGCGTTGCGGTATTTATTGACGACAAACCCACTTATCTTTCGGGAGCAGAATTGGAAGCGTACCTGAAGTCACTTCCGGCATCAACCCTGAGCCAGATTGAATTCATGACCAATCCCCCTGCAAAGTATGAAGCTGCCGGAAGCGCCGGTGTGATCAACATCAAGACCAGGAAAAGCAGGTCGAAAGGTTTTAACGGCAGTGCCACTTCAAGGGTTTCACTTGGAAAACGCGCCCGTAACCAAAACAGCCTGAACCTCAATTACACCGACGGGAAAATACGCTTGTATGGAAATGCCGGTTTTTCGGCCAGCGAAAGCGTTACGGATCTTTACATCTTCCGGAGATATAAAAATGAGGACGAAAGTACCAAGACGCTATTCGACCAGAATTCGTTACTGACCGGCAGGAATAGGTCGGCAAACTTCAGGGCCGGGATTGATTACTATGCGTCGGAAAAGACGACTTTTGGCGTAAGCATTAGTGGATACTCAACTGCAGGGAATAATATTTCGGATGTGCGCAGCGTGCTTTCCAATGCGGCAGCTGAGATTGATTCCACCATCGTCGCTGACAATAGGGAAGACAAGACCTTTAAAAATGGCGGCATTACATTCAATTACAGCCGTGATTTGAATGAAGGAAAGCGACTCACTGCTGATGCTGATTTCCTTACTTATTCTGACAAAACCGATCAATTGTTCCGCAATTACATCTACCAGCCCGACGGCAGCCTCAGCAGCAGTGACCGATCCACAGGTAAACTGCCTTCAAAAATCTCGATTTATGCGTTCAAGACCGATTATTCGCATCCATTCAAAAATGAGGCTTCGTTAGAGACCGGCTATAAGGTTAGTTATTCCAAAACCGATAACATTGCTGACTATGCTGATATCATTAACGGCGTCCCGGTCCCCAATTTAAACAACAGCAATCATTTTAAGTACGATGAGGTGATTCATGCCGGTTATGTCAATTTCAGCAAAAGTTTTCAACGGTTTTCATTGCAAACGGGACTGCGGCTTGAAAATACCGTTTCAAAAGGCAATCAGTTAGGGAATGGCACCGCAAATTCCGCTTCCCGATTTACCAGATCCTACACAAACCTGTTTCCAACAGTATACCTGATGTATAAACTGGATTCCATTGGTAACAACCAATTGGTCACTTCATATGGGAAACGCATCAACCGCCCGTATTATCAGGATTTAAACCCCTTTTTGAGTCCGCTGGATAAGTTCACTTTCTATTCGGGCAATCCATACCTGAACCCTTCTTTTGCACATAATGTCGAATTGTCTTACCGTTATAAAGGCATTTTCAGTACAACTTTAAGCTATGGGAAATCTGAAGATGAAATCAATGAAACCATCGAGATCAAAGACGAAATTTATTACAGCCGTCCGGGAAACATTGGGAAGAGCCAATATTTCAGCCTGAATATGCAATCGGATTTTGAGTTGACCAAATGGTTTTCGACAAGCCTGTATGCAGAAATGACATACAACAGCTATAAAAGCGAATTGTATACCGAGGGCCTGGATTCAAAAGGAACGTTTTTCTTTTTCTCATCAAACAACCGCTTTACAATCAGTAAAAGCTGGTCGGCGGAACTCAGCGGACGCTATGGCTCGGAAGTCACGTCATCACAGTTTACAATCGGTCCGCGCGGTGGCATCAATGTCGGCATACAGAAAAAAATCCTTGCCGACAAGGGAACGCTCAGGCTCAGTGCCAACGATATTTTTTACATGAATATTACCAATGGCGTCATCAACAACCTCAGACTTACAGATGCCAGTTGGAAGAACAAACCTGACAGCCGTTTCGTGGCATTGACGTTTACCTATGCTTTTGGGAAGATGTTCCAGCCGAAAAGCCAGGAGCGGACCGGTGCGGAAAGTGAGCAAAGCAGGGTGAAAGGGTAGATCTTGTAGATTCTAATATTTCAAAAAACAAATTCCAAATTGCAACACTGGCGTCGGGTTGGGATTTGGATTTTTCTTTTTTGGAATTTGTCTGAAAAACTCAGGAACTTGGGGACTTCCCAACTCAGGCACTTTTCCTATATTTGCACCATAAAAAAAACAACATGTCTACTTTCAGATTACAGCTTCCGACAGATCCGCGCTGGGTTAATATCGTTGAAAAGAATATCTCGGAAATCCTGACCGACCATGCCTGGTGCGAGCAGAAAGCCGCTTCAAACGCAATTACCCTGATTACCATCAATTCGGAATTTCCGGATTTGGTGACCGATATGCTGGCTTTGGCAAAAGAAGAATTGGAGCATTTCGACATGGTGCATGAAATCATCAAGAAACGCGGACTGAAATTAGGACGTGAGCGCAAAGACGAATACGTAGGTGAGCTGGCGCAGTACATGAAAAAAAGCAATACCGGAAGCCGTGTATCCGGATTGGTCGAGCGATTGCTGTTTTCAGCAATGATTGAGGCCCGAAGCTGTGAGCGTTTTAAGGTACTTTCTGAAAATATCCAGGACGAGGAATTGTCTGCATTTTACCGGGAATTGATGGAAAGTGAAGCCGGACATTATACGACTTTCATTACTTACGCGAGAAAATACGGACAGGGTATTGATGTAGAGCAACGCTGGCGGGAATGGCTCGATTTTGAAGCTTCCGTCATCGCAAAGTATGGAAAATCCGAAACCATTCACGGTTAATTTAGTAATTACGAATTATGAATTCCAAATTACGTTCCTCATAATCCATAATTTAAAATTCATCATTTAAAATGACCATCACCGAAGTCCAGCCAAACGAATTCAACGTCATTCAGCATATTGTCGACAGGACCTGGCCGGTGGCATATGGTGAAATACTTTCGAAAGCGCAGCTGGATTATATGATTGCCCTTTTTTATTCATTGGAGGCCCTGAATAAGAATGTGGAAAATGGGCATCAGTTTTATTTTGCTAAAGAAAATGGTGTCGTTTTAGGGTTTTTGGGAATTGAGCATGACTATAAGGGAAATCCGGTGACGCGAATTCATAAGATATACCTGCTTCCTGAATCACAGGGCAAAGGTATCGGGAAGTTGCTGATCGAAAAAGCAGCAGAACTGGCAAGGGAAAATCATGCTGAGAAGTTGTCACTGAATGTAAACCGTTTCAATCCGGCATTCCATTTTTATGAAAAGCTGGGATTTGAAAATATCGGAAGCGAAGATGTCGAAATCGGGAACGGTTACCTGATGGAGGATTTTATGATGGAGAAGAAACTCAGCCGACAATAATTTCGTGTTTCGCAAGCAATCCTTTTAATCCTTTTTTTGAGAATACCGCTTTTTTGAGTTTGGTGCGTGAAGGATCAATCGTAAAATTTTGGCTTAAGCTGAAATCACATTTATTGGCGATGGCTTTGTCGAATTCGGCGCGGTATAAATCACAGTCGGGGAAGGCGCAGGAAGTGAGGTCGGCAGCCATAAAATCGACAGCAATCAGGCTGCATCCGGAGAAAGAAGTTCCTTTTAGCTTCAGCGTATAGAATTTCGCAAAATCCAATATGCAATCTTCAAACCGAATATCGAAAATCAGTTTGTCACACATCGCAAAATTCACTTCACGGAAACTGCAGCGGTAAAAATGCGCCGTCCTTAAAGCGACATAGTTGATTTTTGCCTGATCGAAATTGCAGTCGTTGAAGATACAATCGATAAAGGTCACGCCCGTAAAAGCTGTTGCACTGAAATCACAGTTATTAAAGGTGCAACGCTCGAAATCGGTGAAGTCGGCGCCACTTTTTTCGTAGGTGATATCGTTGAATTCTGCTTCAAAACGGTATTGTATGGACTGCACGGAAATTTTTCAGTAAAGCTACAGAAATCGTTTTATTCAAACCGTTTTTCACTGCACAGAAACACAGCAGGGTGAAAAAAAGTACACTATTTTTTATTCCGATTGTTTTTTAATCCAACGCATTAATTCCTTTTTGTTTATAGCGCCCCAAATCGAGTCTGAACTCTTTTGCTTCGATGGAATGTCGCTTTCACCAAAGACAATCAATTCTGTATTTTGATTTCCGGCAAGTTCCAGTTCCGCCAACAGTCCGACTGCATCGGGCGAATTGTTGTCATACATGGTCTTAAGGTGCCGTTTAAGCCAGTACTTTATTGCCGGTTCAATATACGCTCTTACAGCGTAGCCGG
The DNA here is from genome assembly GCA_943367895.1 of Erythrobacter sanguineus. Lineage (GTDB taxonomy): Bacteria > Bacteroidota > Bacteroidia > Flavobacteriales > Flavobacteriaceae > Flavobacterium. The sequence continues at coordinate 11,303 of CALRKC020000001.1, forward strand.
TGTAAAGCTTGATTTTTTCGTTTTTTTCGTCGAAGTAACTGTAAGTTGAGAAATTGTAGTAACCCACGGCATTGGTTTTTGGCGTGCCGTTAAGATGGGTTTCCAGCATATAATTGGCAAATGTCGGTTCCCACAGGTCATTTCGCTTATTCCTTTTTTCCCGGTCATACTTGTACCATTCCATTGCCCAGTCTAATTTCGTATTGCAAAGCACAATCCCTTTTACGTTTAATTGAAACCCGTAGTGGTCCTGCTTCATGAATTCGATATGCTTCATCGCGCGATGCCCCGACAATGCCACTCCGATAAAAAAAATGTTTCTGTTGGGTAAATGGTATTTTTCAAAGGCTTGTCTGATTATTTCGTGGGAAGAAATGGCGGTACTTTTTGAAAAATAGAAATCAAAAGGGACTTCAGACGACACTGATAAAACCGCAAATCCATTTTTGGAAGCATTTTTATAAATCTGCTTTGAATTCTTATTTTTTTTGTCGTAGCCGGAATCTTCGAGAAATAGTAATACGCCTTTGATTACTTTCGTTTTCGGAAGCATCAGCGTGTAGCCTTTCTGAATAAATGGTAAAAAATCTTTTTCACCTGTTCCAATCCTGATGCTGTCATTTTTCTTTGATTCATAAGCTTCGATAACTGTTTGCGGGAAAAGCTTATTACTAAAGCCTGCGATGGCAATCAGTAAAAAAAGTGTTCTCAAATTTTTCTTCATGTCAGGGATGTTAAAAACTACAATCGATCGTTGACGCCGCTGCAGCATCATGTACTTCAGCCAAATTTATACAATTCCGATTTCCAATTGCTTCCGAAGGTTGAAAATTGCAGCTGAACATCCTTTTGGACTGTGCGTCGACAGATCCGTAAGGCTGTTTCCACTGAAGCGACCGGTACATAAATTTTCACATTTCGATAAAACAACGTTGCCCTGAAACCCTTAAATTAGCGCCATGCAAACCGAGACGCCAACTCCCATACCCCGAAAGGGTTTCATAAGCAAAAATCCATCACTTAAAATCCGTGAATTCCGCTCGTACCTGACACTGCGCCTCGGGATTATTTTTGCGCTGAACATGCAGTCGACGACGATTTATTATTGGGTGTATCAAATGACAAATGATAAACTCTCGTTGGGACTGGTCGGTCTGGCTGAAGTCATTCCTGCGATTTGCTGTTCGTTTTTTTCGGGCCATTTTGTCGACCAGAATGAGAAACGTAAAATGATTGCCATTTGTCTTTTCGGATACATCATCACCGGACTCTGCCTGTTATTGCTGGCTTCGCCTGCTGCTGATGCGCATTTTGAGAAAACATGGATGCTGCATTTGATTTACGTATTTGTATTTATTGGTGGCGCGTTGCGGGCATTTTACAGTCCGTCAATGTTTTCTCTTTTCGGGCTCGTCGTACCCCGCGCCGACTACCCGAATGCCACAGGCTGGAGCAGTATGGCGTGGCAGGTCGGGGCAGTATTGGGGCCATTGGCTGCCGGATTTGCCATTGCATCGCTGAGTGTATTGTCGAGTCTTGCCATTGTAGTTGCTATTGAGGTTATGATGCTGGCACCGCTGTTCTCGATTGCAATAAAGCCCATTATCCAAAAAGAAAAAGAAGCGATGCTGAAGAGCGTCACCGAAGGATTGCGGTTTGTAAGGCGCACACCGGTTTTATTGTCTGCCCTGACGCTGGATATGTTTTCGGTGTTATTTGGAGGGGCGGTGGCCTTACTTCCGGTATACCAGAAAGAGATTTTACATGTAAATGAAATGGGGTTTGGCTTATTGCGATCGGCGCCGGGAATTGGTGCCATAATGACCCTGGGGCTGCTTGCGTTACTGCCGTTGCGGACGCGGCCGGGCAGGAAGCTGTTCATCTGCGTGGCGTGTTTTGCCGTGTGTATTATCGTTTTTGGGCTTTCACGAAATTTTTACCTCTCTTTTGCGATGCTGTTGTTTTCCGGGATGTTCGATGCCGTAAGCGTCGTAATACGCGGAACGATTTTACAGCTTGTCACACCGGACCACATGCGGGGCAGGGTTTCAGCGGTCAATACCATGTTTGTGAGCTCTTCGAATGAACTGGGTGATTTCGAAAGCGGGGTGATGGCCCATTTTTTCGGGGCGGTGCGCGCTGTTGTGATCGGTGGATGCCTGACATTGGGCGTTGTAGGATATACTTTTTTCAGTGCACCGCAATTGCGTAAATTTACTTTCGAAGATAAAAAACCGGAATGATATGAATGATACCAATAAAGCGGCAGCGGTGTTCAACAAACACGCTAAACGCTATGAAGAGAAGTACATGTATTTGGACCTCTATGATGCCACGCTGGATATTTTCTGCGGAAGCGTAACAAAGCAAAATGCTGCTGTCCTGGATGTTGCCTGCGGTCCCGGAAATATTACGCGATACCTGCTTAAATCACGGCCCGATTTTAAAGTCACCGGTATTGATTTGGCCCCGAATATGATCACGCTTGCCAAAGCCAACAATCCCGAAGCTGACTTCCATGTTATGGACTGCCTCGATATTTTAGACCTGAACGTAAAATATGACGGCATCATATGCGGGTTTATCTTCCCATACCTTTCAATAGCGCAGGCATCAAAGTTTGTCGCTGATGCGGCTTCCATGCTGAATGAAGGCGGTGTTTTCTATGTCAGTACCATGGAAAAGGCATATAGTGAATCAAAATTCCAAATGTCTTCTGACGGGCAGGACGGGATTTTCCAGCATTTTTATCTTGCCGGGGATATTACGGCAATGCTGGAAACCAATGGGCTGACTGTTATGCATCAGCAAAGGGTTGATTTTCCAAACCCTGATGGAACGTCTACTACTGATGTGGTGATAATGGGCAGGAAATAGCGAATCAGATTTCTGGACTAAATTTTAAGAAAAAGTACGCTTTTACCGTAATGGAATGTTGCTGCCGATTTGTATTTTACCTTCAGGGAAGGGGAAGTTGTATCCCTACGAAGATTGGTGTATTCTTCATTACGGAAAATGCGTAAATTTTGTTAAAGTTTTCTGAGGTGCTGGATGTTCGTATCGTGTATCAAAAAGCAAAAAGCCCGCTGGTGGCAGGCTTTTCAAAGTTCAATACTGAGGTATTATTTATTGTTGTCGATGATATAATTCAAAACTTTCGTCATCAGGTGTACGCGGTCCTTCCCGATAACATTGTGCTTATGCATTGGATAGGCAAAAAAATCGATTTGTTTTCCGGCTTCAATGAACTTCTTGATCAGCGATAGGTTTTGCTGCATCACGACAACATCATCGCTGGTACCGTGTATGAGCAGTAGTTTGCCTTTCAGTTTGTCGACATAATTCAGTGTACTGTTTTCATCAAAACCTTTCTGATTTTCGGCAGGCGTGTCCATGTATCTTTCCCCGTACATCACTTCATAATATTTCCAGTCGGTCACGGGACCACCGGCTACACCTACTTTAAAAGTGCCGGGTTTACGGAGCATCAGGGAGGTTGTCATGAATCCTCCGTAGCTCCAGCCATGAACGGCAAGCCGGTCTCCGTCAACATAGGGCAGCGATTTCAGGTATTCCACGCCTTTCAATTGGTCTTCCATTTCATTGGTACCCAATTTTCCGTGGATTACCTTTTCGAAGTCAAAGCCACGATTTTCCGAACCGCGGTTGTCAACGGTAAATACAAGATAGCCTTGTTCAGCCATCCAGTACATCCATAGGTTGGCACCATCAAGATAGGAATTCGTAATCATTTGTGCGTGAGGCCCGCCGTAAACATACACCATTACAGGATATTTTTTAGCCGGGTCAAAATTGCTCGGCTTGATTAACCTGGTGTACAAATCGGTTGTCCCGTCTGCAGCCTTAATGGTCTTAATTTCGGCAGTACCCATTGTGTACCCCTCATATTTATTACCGCTTGTCAATAACGTCCTGGCTTTGCCCGACTTATCATACAACAAGGATTTTGAAGGTGTGCTATGGTTTGAAAATTCATCGAAAATCCAGTTATCGTCATTGCTTATGGCAACGGCATGTACCCCTTCATCTTTTGTGAGCAAGGTCTGTTTCCCTTTTAAATCCACTTTATAAGCCAGCATGTTCGTCGGGTTGGGTCCCGTTGCATAAAAGTATACTTCAGTCCCTGTGCGGTTAGCGGCGATGATAGCTTTGGCAATGAATTTATTCTGCGTAAGCTGCTTGATCAGTTTTCCTTCAATGGAGTAATAGTACAGGTTGTTGAAACCGTCTTTCTCACTGATCCAGATGAAGTTATTCGACTTTTCACTTGGGAAGAATGCGGGATGCTCCGGCTCCACCCAGTTAGGGTCTTTTTCTTCCAGTAAAGTACGCACAAAAGCGCCTGTATTGGCATCATAGAGATTGAGGCGCATGTCATTCTGGCCGCGGTTCAGTTCGGCAATGATTACAAATTTCTCATCGGGAGTCCATGAAAGATTGGTCAGGTAGTCGTCATTGTTTCCCTTCGGTGTAATAAATACTGTTTTCGCATTAGCAATATTGTAGATACCAACACGCGGTTTTTCACTTTTCTGCCCGATCATCGGATATTTAATGTTCTCGAGTTTGCCGGGCGTTTCATTGATGTCAAGTAAAGGATAATCGGCGACGTCTTTTTGGTCTTTCTGATAAAAGGCAAGCAAATTCGATTTTGGCGACCAGAAGATACCGCCTTCAATCCCGAATTCATTCCTGGCGATAGATTGCCCTGAAACGATATCTACATCGGAGTCATTCGTGACGGCAATTTTCTTGCCGTTCCGGTCCAGGATGAACAGATTGTTTTTCTCTGTAAAGGCGATGGCAGATTTATTGTTGTCAAAACTCATATTCTCTGCTCCTTCAGGAAGATCAGATGTCTTTTTACCTGTTTTGGAAACCAAATTGTATTCATAATATTTGTTTCCGTCAACAATCAACATTGTAGTGGCATCCTTAAAGGAAACACCCGCGAAGTTTCTCAGGTTGCTACCCAGGGCCTTATTAAGGTCTGAAAGTACAATAAATTCTGATGCCGGTGCATTTTTGCTGTTCGCCGTCATCAGTTTTCTGGCACTGTCTTCAAAGTAAACATATTTATCGGTGTTCGGGATCCATTGAAATCCCAGCAACTTATCAGCGCGGAACTGTCGGCCCTGGCCCAATACGCCCTCTTCGAGTGTTAGTTTTTTGGTTTGCGCAAAACCCGCTGAAAAAATAAAAAAAGTCAGCGCAGCAATAGAAAATTTATTCATAAAGTTTGGTTTAATTAAAAAGGATAAAGCACAGCCTCATAGGTCTGAAAACTCTATCCTTTGTTACATTACAGTGAAAAAATGGCTGGAACCTCATTCCAATCTCAGTTGATGCTGAAATATGGTACGTCAGAAAAGTTAGGAAAGTCCGGAAGTCAGTAAGAACGCTGATTATTGCCTGAGAGTACTTTCGATATAATCATTTTTATCTTCGGGTCTTTCTGACTTTCCTGACATCTGAACTCAGACGTTGCCGTCTTCATTTTCTTTGTCGAGATATTCCTGTACGATTTCAATCGCGTTCGTAATCACATCGCTTAAAGCCGTAATGAACGTACCTTCTTCGGCAATATTCATGGCGTGCTTGATCGCATCGGTTTCCTTATTGATGATTTCGTAAGTGATGTTCCTGCCCGATTCCGCAATACCTTCCATAATCAGGTTAATAATCTCTTCCTCACTGCGACCGCGTAAGTGCTTTTCCTGACGGATGATGATGTGGTCGAACATACGCGCTGCTATCTTCGCGCATTCACGGATGTCTTCATCCCGTCGGTCGCCAACACCGGCAATGATACCTATTTTCTTATTGGCTTCCACACTGGATAAATAATCCTCAACGCCTTTATATCCCGAAGGATTGTGCGCGAAATCGATCAGTACCTTGAATTTTTTGAATTCAAATATGTTCATACGACCCGGCGTCTGCGCCACACTTGGGATAAAGGTCTGCAATGAGATGCTGATATCCTCTGTTTTAAATCCGTAAAGATATCCGGCTAAGGTGGCGGCGAGCGCGTTCGCAATCATGAATTTAGCCTTTCCACCGAGCGTAAGCGGTACATGGGTTGCCCGCTCCACGCGGATCTTCCATTCCCCTTTCTTAATCGTGATGAATCCATTTTCATAAACGGCAACGGTTTTTCCTTCCTTACTGCATTTTTTTATGAGTTCGTTTTCCTCATCCATACTGAACCAGGCCACGTTGCAGTTTAATTCCGAAGCAATCTTGATACATTGCTCGTCTTCGGCATTCAGGATCGCCCAGCCATCTTTCTTGACGCTTTTTACGACGGTACTTTTTACCCGTGCCAAATCATCCAGCGTATGGATGTCGCTCAATCCCAGGTGATCTTCCTGGATGTTGGTGATGATTGCGATATCACAACGGCTGAAGCCAAGTCCGGACCTTAAAATTCCTCCTCTGGCGGTTTCCAGGACGGCGAATTCAACGGTAGGATCTTTAAGGATATATTCAGCGCTGATAGGTCCTGTGGTATCACCCTTTTCCATCATATGGTTCTGGATGTAAATTCCGTCTGAAGTCGTAAATCCTACCTTATAGCCATTATTTTTGACCATATGCGCCAACAAACGGGTTGTAGTGGTTTTTCCATTCGTACCGGTTACTGCGATAATCGGAATACGGCTTGGTTTGCCGGGAGGATACAGCATATCGATTACCGGAGCGGCAACGTTTCTTGGTAACCCTTCAGAAGGGGCAAGGTGCATACGGAATCCCGGCGCTGCATTCACTTCAAGGATGCAGCCCCCATTCTCTTTTAAAGGCTGCGTAAGGTTTTCAGCCATGATATCAATGCCACAGATATCGAGCCCGATGACACGTGAAATCCTTTCAGAAAGGAAAATGTTTTCAGGGTGCATCATATCGGTAACATCAACGGAAGTTCCGCCGGTACTGAGGTTGGCTGTCGATTTCAGGTAGACGATTTCACCGTTTTTCGGCACCGTCTCCAATGTATATTGTAGTTTTTCCAGCAAATCCAGGGTGTCACGGTCAACATCAATCTGCGTCAGTACGTTTTCGTGGCCGTAACCGCGTCTTGGATCCAGGTTGGTGGTATCTATAAGCTCCTGTATGGTATCTTTTCCATTCCCGATGACATGCGCAGGCACGCGTTTGGCGGCAGCGACGAGTTTATTGTCAATGACAAGCACACGGAAATCAAACCCGGTAATGAATTTTTCGACAATAACGCGGCGGCTGTATTTTTGAGCATAAACCAAACCGGCTTTCGCGTCTTCGATGTTATTGACATTAATGGAAGCGCCCTTCCCGTGGTTTCCGTCCAAAGGTTTGATGACAATGGGATAACCTATTTTTTTAATTGTATTTTCAAGGTCTTCATCGTCAACGCAGATGCTTCCGCTGGCTACGGGAATCGAAGCGAGTTCCAGCATGCGTTTTGTCTCTTCCTTATTACAGGCGATATCAACGGCAATATTGCTGGTTTTTTGGGTGATGGTAGCCTGAAAGCGCATCTGGTTAACACCATATCCAAGCTGTACCAATGAATTGGTTCCCAGCCTGATCCAGGGGATGTCACGCGCCACGGCTTCTTCAACGATGCTTCCCGTACTGGGTCCGAGGCGTACGCGTTCCCTGATTTCACGCATTGTTTGTATATCGGCTTCGAGATCGTAATCTGTGCCTGCAATCAAAGCTTCGGCGATGCGAACTGACGACTCTGCGGCAAAAAGGCCTACATTTTCTTCCGTATAACTGAAAACGACATTATAAATACCGGGTGTTTTGGTCTCACGCGTACGCCCGAAACCGGTTTCCATACCCGCAAGCGTCTGTATTTCCAAAGCGATGTGCTCGATAACGTGGCCCATCCACGTACCCCTTTCGATACGGGCAAAAAACCCGCCGCGCGTTCCCTCAGAGCAACGGTGTTCTATTAATGTAGGGAGTAATGCTTCGATACGTTCCCGGAAACCTTCAATCTTATTGGTTGGGAATTGCTCCATCTCTTCAAGATCGAGACGCATCTGAATTAGTTTTTTCCTTTGGACACTCCAGATGTTCGGACCACGGAGTGCCTGCACTTTTAGTATTTTCATAAACTCGGCTGGTTTGTTTTTGTTTTGACGCTGTTAATCAGGAGTAGTTTTTAGGTTGATTTAAGATTTGACGCTTTTTAGTTAAAAAAGTCAGAATATAATGGCAACTAAAATAATTTTTTTGTTGAACTAATCAAAATTTAATCATCAAAATATGGAATATATTTCTGCCCGATAAAAAAACATAAAAAAATATTTTGCCAAAATTGCCTGTTTTAACTTTTTGGCTATTTTTACAAAATGAACATACGAGGAAAACTAATCATCATTGGAGGTGCGGTGGATAAGGGCAGTTTTACGGAAACCGACCTGGATAAGAATGCGGCCAATAACCTGAATTTTTTTGAAACGGGTATCCTGAAAAGGATCCTGAATGAATCAAAACACAAATCCGATTCCAGGATTGAAGTGATTACTACCGCTTCAAAAATCCCAAAAGAAATAGGGCCGGAATACGTGAAGGCACTGAATTACCTCGGCGCCAAAAACGTAGATGTACTCCATCTCGACAAGCGCGAAATGGCCATGCAGCCGGAATACCTCGAGCGGCTTCGCAATGCTGATGTCGTAATGTTTACCGGTGGTGACCAGCTCAGGCTGACCTCGATATTGGGTGGAACTCCTTTTCATGACCTGATGCTCGAGAAGTACCACAACGAAGATTTTATTTATGCCGGGACATCAGCCGGTGCTGCAGCGGCTTCCAATAATATGATTTATCAGGGCAGCAGCTCTGAGGCATTGCTTAAGGGTGAAGTAAAAATTACCAGTGGGCTGGGATTGATAGACGGTGTCATTATCGATACCCATTTCGTACAACGCGGGCGTATCGGACGTTTGTTTCAGGCGGTTGTCGGCAATCCGAAAGTATTGGGAATCGGACTCGGGGAAGATACCGGGCTGCTGATTAAGAACAACTCTGAAATGGAGGCAATCGGTTCCGGACTGGTAATCCTTGTTGACGGCCGTGAAATCAAGGATACGAACCTGACACAGGTTGAACTGGGGCAGCCGATCTCGATTAACCATCTCGTAACGCATGTGATGAGTAAATACGATACGTTTGACCTCAGGACCCATAAAATGCACATACAGTCTTCGCAATATGCAGAAAAACTGCAATTCCTTTCAGACGATTAACACATGAAAATCATCATCCACGGGGGATTCTTCTCTGAATCCTCAACAAGCCAGGAAACGAAATTGGCGAAACAACAGGCGTTGGTGCGCATTGCAAAACAGTCTTTTGAATACCTGAAAGAGCATTCAGCAGTCGACACGGTTGTATATGCCGTTTCATTGCTTGAAGATGATGCGCTGTTTAACGCCGGCATTGGTTCGCAAATCCAAAGTGACGGTAAAATCCGGATGAGTGCCGCGTTGATTGATGGTTCAACCCAGAAAATGAGCGGGGTCATTAATATTGAAGAAGTTAAAAACCCAATCCGGGTGGCAAAAGTGCTGCAGGATTATGACGATAAGGTGTTGGGCGGAAGTGGCGCGACCAACTTCGCCAGGAAGCACGGATTCGAATCTTTTTCAACGGAAATTCCGCAACGCCGTGCCGAGTATGAGGCCAAACTCAAGGCTTCGGGCACCGGAACGGTAGGCTGTGTGGCTTTGGATCGCGAAGGAAAATTAGCCGCCGCTACTTCAACAGGCGGTAAAGGCTTCGAAATTCCGGGACGCATTTCAGATTCTGCTACGGTGGCCGGAAATTATGCGAACGCTTATTGTGGCGTAAGCTTAACCGGCGTAGGGGAGGATATCGTCAGCAATGCTACTGCCGCGAAAATCGTGACCCGTGTGACGGATGGCTTTTCCCTGAAAGCAGCATTCGATAAGACATTTGCAGAATTGAAAGAACACGATGGTTTTGCGGGCGCCATTGCGATTGATGCCAACGGCAATATGTACCATCAGGATTCTTATCCCAGTATGGTTTTTGCGAGCTTTGATGGCGAAAATACTGAGGTTTTTGATTAGTTTCCATCCGCATCTCAAACAGCTCGTTTACCCTTAACCTGATTTTTTTCAGTAAAGCCACTGCGTAAAATCTTTGGGCAGGGATTACAATGCCGTCACACGAACTGCCACAATCTTTTCATCCCGATGAAGGAGGGAACTCCGTACGCATTTTCAAAAGCATTTAAATGAAAAAAGCGGAACTTGTAAAGTTCAGCTTTCGGTGTTAATGAAGTGGGGTCGTTGCTCATCAAAAGCTGAAAAGGCAGAAGAAGCCTTTTCACTTTTTTTGTTTCCGTCCGCTCACTCCAAAGCGAAGCTATCGAAGGATTACCTGCGGTGTTCCTGAAGTTTGGTTGTTGCTCATCAAAAGCTGAAAAGGCAGAAAAAGCCTTCTCACTTTTTTTGTTTCCGTCCGCTCACTTCAAAGCGAAGCCATTGAAGGATTACCTGCGGTGTTCCTGAAGTATGGTTGTTGCTCATCAAAAGCTGAAAAGGCAGAAGAAGCCTTTTCACTTTTTTTGTTTCCGTCCCCTCACT
>CALRKC020000002.1:0-20291 GCA_943367895.1 Erythrobacter sanguineus
ATCATCAGGATGCTTCCTGAAAATGATCTGGTATTTCAGGATATACGCCAGGATCCTGTTTCTGAAAAGCAGCTTGAAGAAATGTATGCGCTGTCCGGAAGTTACGAAGCACTCTTCAGCCGCAAGGCACAGCTCTACAAATCGATGGGGCTGAAAGATCAAAACCTCACCGAAGCCGATTATAAGAAATACATCCTTGAACATTACACCTTCCTGAGCCGTCCGGTTTTTATCATTGACGGAAAAATCTACATCGGCAACAGCCAGAAAAATGTAGCCGAAGTAATTAAAGCCTTAAGCTAATGTCAAAACGGAATGCTGCACTTGTCGCGGCTACATTGGTTTCGCTGATTTATGGTGTAACTTTTACGGTAGCCAAAGACGTCATGCCAAAGTATATTGACGCATTCGGCTTTATCACCTTACGCGTCGGCGGTTCGGTACTGCTGTTCTGGCTGGTGTGCGTTTTTTTGCCAAAAGAGAAAATCGAACGAAGCGATTTCCCCCGAATTATTGCGGCCGCTTTTTTTGGTGTAGCATTGAATATGCTGACATTCTTCAAGGGCCTGAGTTATACTTCGCCCATCAGTGCAGCGGTAATTATGGTTACTACACCGATTATTGTGTTGGTACTGTCGGCAATCATTATGAAGGAGCGCATGCGGAAGCGCAAGGTGTTTGGTATTCTTTTGGGTCTTGGCGGTACTGCTTCGCTGATTTATTTTGGGCATCACAATCCGGCGCATGTCGCTACCAACGGTACTTTAGGGAACTTTCTCGTGTTTGTTAATGCCGTTTCCTATGGGTTTTACCTCATTATCGTCAGGAAGCTGATGGAAAAATACAGTGCCTTTACCTTTGTTAAATGGATTTACCTGTTCGGGTTCCTGATGGTCCTGCCGTTTGGATGGCAGGAATTTAATGCGGTTGACTGGTCGGCAATGCCTGATGATATTTACTGGAAAGTCGGATTTATCGTCGTATTTTCAACATTCCTGACGTATCTGCTGAACCTGATTTCCATGAAAACCCTGAAACCCGTTACCGTGGCGGTATTCATTTACTTACAGCCGTTATTTGCCAGTATTATTGCCATCGGATTGGGGAAAGATTCCCTGTCGCCCGTTAAGGTGATATCAGCGATTCTAATCTTTTCAGGGGTTTACCTCGTTACACAGAAAACCACCGTAACCCCGGCGAAAATAGACAATGACAGCGCGCAGTAATTGCGCTTCTGTAACGAAAGCTTCCCTTAGAGAGGTGCGATACATTATTTGACACATTTACTCCATACGCCGACTGACAACTGCGACTATTTTTATTACATTTGTGCCTATTACAATTTTTTTATGATACAGTCGATGACCGGTTTCGGGAAAGCAAGCATGCAGCTCCCGACCAAAAAAATAACCGTTGAAGTGAAGTCGCTTAACAGCAAAGGCTTCGATCTCAATGTAAGGATGCCATCGGTGTACCGCGAAATGGAACTTGGAGTCCGCAACCAAATCGCCAATGTGCTTGAAAGGGGGAAAATTGACTTTTGCATTTTTATCGAAAATACAGCAGAACAAACGTCTACGAAGATTAATGTTCCGATTGTAAAGGAGTACATCCGCCAGATGCGTGAAGTTTATGAGCACGCCGATGAAACCGAGTTAATGAAGATGGCCGTGCGTATGCCGGACGCTTTAAAGACTGAACGTGACGAGATTGATGAAGATGATTGGAAACTCGTTCAGGAAGTGGTTGATGAGGGGCTGAAAAACTTAAAGTCTTTCCGGACTTCGGAAGGTGTGGCTCTGGAAAAGGAATTCCTGCACCGTATCGCCAACATTATGACACTGATGAATGAAACCGTCGCGCTCGACGGCGAAAGGATTGACACCGTTAAAACCAGGCTGCGTGCTGCTATTGATGAGCTAAAAGTCAACATTGATGACAATCGTTTCGAACAGGAATTGATTTTTTATCTGGAAAAATACGACATCACCGAAGAAAAAGTACGTCTGGAAAACCACCTGAATTATTTTATAGAAACCATTGCAGGCAATGAGGCAAATGGCCGGAAACTGGGTTTCATCACCCAGGAAATGGGACGCGAGATCAATACAATGGGATCGAAATCGAACCACGCACAGATGCAGAAGCTGGTTGTACAAATGAAGGACGAACTCGAAAAAATTAAGGAACAGGTCCTGAATGTATTGTAATCATGGAAAACACATCTAGCAAGAAAGGCAAGCTACTCGTTTTTTCAGCGCCTTCAGGATCCGGTAAAACCACAATCGTAAGGTATCTTTTAGAGCAGAAGGAGCTGCACCTGGATTTTTCCATTTCAGCTACTTCGCGCCAGAAACGCGGGGACGAAGTCGACGGAAAAGACTACTATTTCCTGACTGCCGAACAATTTCAGCAGAAAATCAATGAGAATGCGTTCGTAGAATACGAAGAAGTTTACAAAGACAATTTCTACGGCACGCTGCAAAGTGAAGTAGAGCGTATATGGGCCAGCGGAAAGCACGTTATCTTTGATATCGATGTGATTGGTGGCCTCAACATCAAAAAGAAATATCCCGAGCAGACACTGGCGGTGTTTGTAAGTCCGCCTTCTGTGGAGGAGCTCGAAAGGAGGCTTCGTTTCCGGCAGACCGAAACAGAGGAAAAAATCCAGATGCGAATCGCCAAAGCCGAACGCGAAATTTCTGTTTCAGGAAGTTTTGATGTGATTTTGAAGAACTATGACCTTGAGAATGCGAAGAATGATGCGTATCGTCTCGTTTCAGATTATTTACATATGATATAAACGGTACAAGGTTCAGGGCTCAGGGTTCAGGTAAAACAAAACCCTGCACCCTGCACCCTGCACCCTGCACCTATAAAAATGAAAATCGGCCTCTATTTCGGAACGTTTAATCCCATTCATATCGGGCATATGATCATTGCGAACCATATGGCTGAATTTTCGGATCTGGACCAGGTCTGGATGGTTATCACGCCGCACAATCCGCACAAGCAGAAAAGTACGTTGCTTGACGATTACCAACGGTTACACATGGTCCATCTGGCAACGGAAGATTACCCTAAAATCAAACCTTCTGATATCGAATTCAAATTGCCTCAGCCCAATTACACAGTCACTACACTGACGCACTTACTGGAGAAGTTTCCGCAACATGAATTTGCATTAATCATGGGGGAAGACAACCTGAATTCGCTTCCCAAATGGAAAAATTACGAATACCTCCTCGAGCATCATGACATTTATGTGTATCCGAGAATTTCGGAAACGGTTTCGGATTTAAAAAGCCATCCCAAAGTGCATTTGATTGACGCGCCGGTCGTTGAAATCTCTTCGACATTTATCCGCGAAAGCGTAAAAAACAAAAAAAATCCGGCTCCGATGCTGCCTCAGAAAGTGTGGGAATACATTGACCACAACAACTTCTACAAAAAATAGAAGGCGCCCCTGAAACAGAAACGCCTTCTAACACCAAAAACAAAATTTATTAACTTTAATTATGCGTATGACCTTAACCAACCAAAACTCATACGATATAATAACGGCACAACTTTCGGTAGATTGTGTACGGGAATCATAAAAAAGCGTTAAAGATTTCGGCTTTCAGGGCGCGCAAACGTTTCATTATCCTTCAAATTTGAGTATTTTTGGGAACTAATTTGAAGAAGATGAGTGAACAGCCAAAATTTGCGGTAATCGGCGGCGGCAGCTGGGCTACGGCCATAGCCAAAATGTTGTGTGTAAACCTGCCGGAGATTGCGTGGTATATGAGAAATACCGATGCGATTGAGCACATCAGGTCCCATAAACACAATCCGAATTACCTGAGCTCCGTGGAATTCGACGTGAAGAAACTGCGTCTAACTTCAGATATTAATGAAGCGGTGGCTTACGCCGATTATATCATCTTTGCGATTCCGTCCGCATTTTTGAGTGCGGAGTTGGCCAAACTCACCGAAAGCCTTAAATCAAAAGTCATTTTTTCAGCCATTAAAGGAATTGTTCCCGAAACCTTCCTGATTGTCGGCGAGCATTTCCACAACGAGTTTGGTATTCCTTACGACAATATTGGCGTGATTACCGGTCCCTGCCATGCTGAAGAAGTTGCACTGGAAAGATTATCCTACCTGACGATTGCCTGTGGTGACGAGAAGAAAGCCAGAATCATGGGAAATAATCTTGCAGGGAATTACATCAAGGTCAAGATTTCAGATGATATTATCGGTACGGAATATGCGGCGATGCTGAAGAATATTTACGCGATTGCTGCCGGAATGGCCCACGGACTGGGTTATGGCGACAACTTCCAGTCGGTGTTGATGAGCAATGGGATCCGGGAAATGAAGAAATTCATCCGGAAGGTGCATAAGATGAAGCGGAATATTAATGACTCCGCCTACCTCGGAGATTTACTCGTAACCGGATACTCGGTGTTTTCCAGGAACCGCATGTTCGGAAACATGATTGGGAAGGGCTACACCGTCAAAAGTGCGATGATGGAAATGAGTATGGTGGCTGAAGGCTATTATGCCGTGAAAAGTGCCTACAAGCTCAATCAGGATTACAAAGCCAAAACCCCGATCATTGATGCGGTGTACGATATTTTATACGAAGGGAAAGAAGCGAAAAAAGTATTTAAGAAGTTGACGGATAAGCTGGATTAAACTGCTTTGCTTAACGAATGTAAACCACGTCCGGATTCCTGTAATGAAGTGGTCCCGGTTCTCGTCACTATCTCACAATCACCCCATCTTTCCACAAGTGCGGCACTTCTTCCATATTCGTTTCATTAATCGAATTAGCTAGAAAAATATATTTTCGGTCATAAAGTGTCTTTCCGATAAAGAAAGTGACCATAAATTCGTTATTCAACACCAACACGCTGTCTTCCACCATTTCGATTTTTACGGCAGAAACGGCAGGCATTTCAACCAAAGCATGACGCAATAAAGAAGTCTTGCGCATTTCGCCGTCAATGGTACCAAAGGCTTTTGAAACGACCATGATATCGTGCAGGTCGTTATCGCTGTCATTAACCAGATATACGTTCCAGACATTGCTCATGAAATCGTCGTTCCATTCCCGGACGGCGGCCATGAATACATTTTCTACTTCGGGGATGGTGATGTGTTCTCTCATGCTAAGAAAAATCAATTTAAAAACTCCAAATTCCAATGGATATGATGCCTTGGTATTTGGAATTTCAATCTTGAAATTTATGTTTTAAATTAAATGCTTGTCTTAAACTGCTCCAAAAATCTCACGTCATTCTCAAAAAACATCCTGATGTCATCTACCTGATACAGCAGCATCGCGATGCGCTCAATTCCCATTCCGAAAGCGAAACCGTTGAATTCATCAGGGTTGATGCCGCAATTGCGCAATACATTCGGGTCCACCATACCACAGCCCATGATTTCGAGCCAGCCGGTACCTTTGGTGATCCGGTAATCGGTTTCGGTTTTGAGGCCCCAGTAGATATCTACTTCGGCGCTCGGCTCCGTAAAAGGGAAATAAGACGGGCGCAGGCGGATTTTGGATTTCCCAAACATTTCCTTTGTAAAATATAAAATCGTCTGCTTTAAATCGGCGAAAGAAACATCTTTGTCGATATATAACCCTTCCACCTGATGGAAAATACAGTGCGACCGCGAGGAAACAGCTTCGTTGCGGAAAACGCGTCCCGGAGAAATCGTCCGGATAGGCGGTTTGTTGTTTTCCATATAACGCACCTGTACTGAGGAGGTGTGCGTACGCAACAGTATGTCGGGATTGGTCTGTATGAAAAAAGTATCCTGCATGTCGCGTGCCGGATGGTATTCCGGAAGGTTCAATGCGGTAAAATTGTGCCAGTCGTCCTCAATTTCAGGCCCTTCAGACACGTTGAAACCAATATTTGAAAATACATCGGTAATTTGGTTTTTCACCAGTGAAATAGGGTGGCGCGAACCAATATTCAACGGCACGCCCGGACGCGTCAGGTCGCCGTAAAGACTCTTGGTTTCCTGGCTGTTTTCGAGCTGCTCCTGAATGGTTTTCAGTTTTTCCTCGGCGATGTTCTTGAGCGTATTGATAACCTGTCCGAATTCCTTTTTCTGGTCGTTCGGGACATTTTTAAATTCGGAGAAAATTTCTTTGATCAACCCCTTGCTTCCAAGGAATTTAATGCGGAATGCCTCTAGTTCTTCTTTCTTCTGAGTGGAAAAAGCCTGCGCTTCTCCGATATATTCTTTAATCTTATCTATCATCGTGCTTTCAGTAAGGCTGCAAATTTAGGGAATTGCGGGCGAATTTGTTTAAGGTTATTGAATAACTTCTTTTTCAAGAAAATAATTGACAATCGCTTCTTTCATTAGCACGGATTGTTCCCCGGCCTTCAATGGCGGAAGCATTTCCTTTACTGTATAATGCGGCCAGCCATCCTGGTCAACATAGTCAAATTCATAATAACCGTAAGGCTCGAGTACACGGCAAATGGCGATATGCATCAGGTTGAGCTTCTCGTCTTTTTTGAATTTTTGATGTACTTTCCCGAATTCCTGCACGCCAATCAGGTAAATGATGGCGTCGAGATCCAGGTCTTCACCCTGTGAGAACTGGTCTGAAAGTATTTGTACGAGCTGTTCCCAGCGTTGTTTTAATTGTATATCTCTTGACATTTAAAGATGGTAAGATTTTAGGATTATGAGATTTCCGAATTAAGATTTTCGAAATGCAAACAGGCTGTAAAGATAACACTTCCATTTTCTTATTACACAAAAGTAATTATCTTGCCGCTTTTATCTGTGATATGGTTTTACTGGATTTGGTTTTTGCGGGATTTTTGATTTATGGTATTGTCAGCGGACTGCTCGATGGCTTTTTTGCAGAATTGGCTTCGACGGTATCGTTGTTTGCCGGTGTCTTCCTGGCATTTGGATTTTCATACATATTGAAGAATAAATTGCAGGGATATGTTTCATGGAACCCGGAAATGATTCAGGCAGTTTCATTTTTACTGACATTCATAATAGTTGTTGTTGCTGTTACGATATTGGGTAAAGTATTGACGGCTTTTGCGAATTTCAGCGCTTTGGGGTTGCTCAACAAGATTGGCGGCGGTGTTCTTGGATTATTAAAATCAGTGCTTATCCTCGGTGTAGCATTGGTCATCTTTGAAAATTTCAATGCCGGTGACCGATTCATTAAAAAGGAAACACTCGATAAATCAATCTTATACCCGAAAATCTTAAATTCGGCCAAATGGTTTTTTCCACCATTGAAGCTATGGATTGTCCATGCGACAGACAGGGCATAATTTACCTGATTTCTTTTATAGATTCTGATGGGACCCAGCCTTCCGTTTCATCTGCAATCCTGACTTTCCGCCACACGTCGAGCGTGTCCGTAATCGATACCTTTGTGCCTTCATGCAGTACAAATGCATCCTGGGCATCCGCTTTTGGCTCTGACTTTACAGGCAGCACATCATCAAATACAATGGCAAAACGGTTGTCTGAACCGGCATGCTTACCGATGTACGCAGCGCCAACACTCAAACCGATTACGAACAATGCGACGAACATTGCCATGAAATATATTCTTTTGGACAAAGCGGTTGCCGAAAAATAATAACCCGTAAACAACGCCAGGCAACCGAAAGCGAAGAAAATAGCAATCCATGCCCAGGTGTCATAAGCAAAAATCCCTGCTATATTTTCAATCATTTTCAGGAAGCCTGCATGCGGCACTTCTTTGACATCATCAATGGCCGCTTTTTGTGCAAATTTCAGGTTGTTTTTTATTTCTGAATCATTTGGACTAAGCAACAGCGCTTTTTCGTAATTATAGATCGCAGGAGCTACTTTATGAAGTTTGTAATAGCAGTTGCCAAGGTTGAAGTACAGTTCAGCGGAATGTTTTTTAGTCTTTAGGACATCCTCATACAAATTCGCGGCTTCGGCATAATTGCCTTTACGGTATAATTCATTTCCTTTTTCAAATCCGCTTTGGGCGAAAGAAAAAGAAACCGAAAGCAGTAATATAAAAAATATGTTTTTCATCTTCTTCTTATTTGATAAGGCTAAATCTGTTTTTCCAAAGCCGAGATGATTTCCGCAGCCTTGTCATAATCATTGTGTATTGTCACGCTTGAAGCCGGTGCGTAGCGCGCAAACTCGCAGTTTTCAGTCAGCGTGATGAAATCATTTACAGTGTCCGGATTGGCTTTTCGTGCCAAAAGGATTTCGCGGATTTTTTCTTTGCTCATTTCCGAAGTCTCAATCTGCGTCTTGGCTTTCAGGAAATTATGCAGTGCCTTTTCCAGCGCAATATAAAACGGTTCTTTATTGCCGATGTGTTTCTTCGCTTCAGAAAGGAATTTTTTCGCAAGTTTGTTCGACATCTTTGTTTTGTTGCCGACAACATCGGAATCAATCGCCTGTTTTTTTCTCCTGATGCCTATCAGTAACGGAATACAAAGGAAAGGGGCAACTAAAAGGCTGTAGAACAGGTTTGATCCCAGAAAGTCTTTTTTATGTATGGGCTCAAGATTCGTCTTAAGCTTGATGAATTCGAAATGGTCTGTCTTTGAGATCTTTTGTTTGCTGGTTTCACTTGAGGATGCGACACTGCCGTCTGAAGGAGAGGGCCCGTCGAGCACGCTGATCTTAATTTCCCGGGAGGTGATGGTTTTGTATTTCCCGCTTCCAAGGTCGTAGTATGAAAATGTCATCGGCTTGATCAGGTAATCGCCTTTGTATTGCGGAACAATAGTGTAGTTGTCGGAAATTTTCCCTGTCATGCCTGACAGCGGCGTGCTCACCTGCTCTTTGTGAACAGGATCATACATCTCCAACGCAGTAGGGACAACCGGTTTTGGCAGGTTGAACAGTTTCAGGTTTCCGTTTCCGTTAACGCTGACGTTGAGCTCAAGGCTTTCACCGTTTTTAAGCGCTGTTTTTGAAGCAGTCACCTTGAAGTCGAAACGTCCCACGGCACCGGTGAAGTCGTCTGGTTTTCCCGCTTCTGGCAACGGTTTGACGTTAATCGTCCTCGCGCCTGCCGACACCCGTTTGTTGTCTTCTTTGATCAGTGCCTGACCCCAGAAATTCCTGCGGTTTGTAGGCACCTGTACATCGAGGTCGAGTGACAGGGGTTCAATCGTAAGTTTTCCGGATTTTTGTGGGTACAGTACGACTTTCTTAAGAACGACACAGCGAACACGCTCGCCGTTATACGTTGCATCTTCAGCGTTCAGCTGCTTTATCTCGATGTTCTGGCTCCAAAAATCATTGTATTTTGGTTTGTCCAGTTCCTTGAAATTGCTGAGTCCGATGTTGTAGCTGATGTATAATTTGTACACCACCGTGATTGGTTCATTGATATAAGGGTTTGCTTTCGAAACATCGGCTACGAGGTGGATGGCATCATCGGCCGAGATTGACGTGTCATTTGGGTCTTTTGGCAATTCTACGGCGTTGGTGACATTTATTTTTATGGGGGTAGTCTTGTAAATCTGCCTTCTTATCTCGATCGACGCCTGTTTGATTGTTAACGTCCCTTTTTGTGTTGGTAAAAGATAATAAGAGTAGGTTTTGTTAAATGTCATTTTACCGTTAATCCAGGATTGGCTTACCTGTTGGCTTGGCCCGGCAACAACTTTAAATCCTTCAAAACTTGGCGGGACAAAATTGTCGCCATCGTCATTCATTGAAAAGTCAACGCGCAGCCTTTCGTTGAGCCCCAGCGTGGTTTTGCTGGCCTTCGCCTCAAATTGCACCTGGGCACTAAGTCCCTGGAAGGCTATCAAAAAAAGAAAAATCAACTTTTTCATCTTAATTCATTTGGTTTTGTAATCGGGGTTACCAGTCTTTTTCGGTTTGCACCGGTTTGCCTTTGAGTTTCTTTGTATTTACTTTCTGCTGTACCTTTTTTTCTTCATTGTTTACGGCTTCAAGCAGGTTTTGCAGTCGCTGCTTCGAAATGCCGCCTTCTTTGGGTTTTGGCTCACCTTTTTGGTCGCCCTGTCCTTCTTTAGGGTCCGGTTTGTCCTGACCCTGCTTGTTTTCATCCTTCTTGTCTTCACCCTTATTGTTATCGGGCTGAGGTTGTTGCTGCTTTTGCTGATCCTGCTTGTTTTGGTCCTTTTTCTGGTCTTTCTTTTTATCCTTTTTCTGGTCTTTTTTAGGAGGATTCTTTTTCAGCAGGCTTTTCGCCAGGGCATAATTATAGCGCGTCTGTTCGTCAGCGGGATTGTTGATCAGGGCATTTTTATAATCTTCAACGGCAGCTTCGTAATTTTTCTGCTTCATGTGGATGTTCCCGAGGTTGTGGTACGCCCGGTGTTTCTCCTCATATTTTTTGGACTCCTTTGTCACTTTTTGGTAAGCCAATGCGGCCTCTTCCGGCTGATTCTGCAAATAAATGGAGTTTCCAAGATTGAATGTGGCAGTGGATTTTTTAGGGAATTTCGATTTGGAAATCCGGTATTCCGCTTCCGCTTCCGCATATTTCTTTTTTCTCAATTGTTCGTTCCCCGAAGGCAGGGCGAAATCTTTCTCCTGCGCGTTAACGGCAAATCCGATTAAAACCAAAGTGTATAACAATAATCGTTTCATCTTATCCTTTTTCATTAAACAGATTCAGTTTCCTTACCCAGCTCGTTCTTCGGTCAAGCAGGAATACGTCGAGCGACAATAACACGAGAGCGATACCTAAAAACCATTGGAATTGCGAATTGAAATCTGTAAACTGGACGGACTTGAATTGCGTCTTGTCAATGTTATCCAGTGCTTTTTTTACATAATCCAAGACTTCCTTCGTATTGTTTCCGCTTACATAGCCTTTACTGCCTTTTGAAATGGCTTTCAGGGCTTCTACATTGAGTTTCGTCTGCACCATATTGTCATTGGCATCCCTTTTATAGCTTTCCACTACGCCATTCTTTTTCAATGGAATCGGCCCACCTTTTTCAGTACCCACACCAATGGTAATAATTTTCATGCCGACTTTTTTGGCTTCCTCGATGGCTTCTTCCGCGCCTTCACCATGGTCTTCACCATCGGAGATCAGGATGAGCAGTTTGCTCGTTTTCTTATCTTCATCCTTGAAGTAGCCTGCAGAAATCCGGATGGCATCATCCAGTGAGGTACCCTGTGACGAAACCATATCGGTGTTCATGGTTTCAAGGAACATTTTTGCGACGCTGTAATCCGACGTCATTGGCAATACCGGGAATGCACTCCCTGCATACGCCACGATACCAATCCGGTCGTTGGTAAACTGGTTGATCAATTGGGAAACAAGTTGCCGGCTTTTCTCGATACGGCTCGGCTTGATGTCTTCACAGAGCATACTTTTGGACACGTCGACAGCAAAAACGATGTCAATGCCTTCTCGCTTCACGGTTTCGGTTTTCGTCCCGATTTTAGGATTTACCAACGCGATGATAAGGCTTCCGAGAGCCAGTAAGACCACTACGAGTTTGAGTATGTGCTTGAAAAGTGATTTATCAGGCGTCAGCCTGCGCACCAATTCCCGATCGCCAAACTGGCGTTGCTTTTTTCTTTTCCAATATAAATTATAAAGGAAAATCAACACCAATGCCGGTATGGCAAAAAGCAGGTAAAGGTATTTCTGTTCGTCTAATTCCCACATAATTTATTATATAAAGCTTCGGAAAACGGTTTTCCGGAGTACAATTTCTGCAATTAACAATCCACAGGCGAGGAGGATCAAAGGCCTGAATTTCTCATCATAATCATAGAACTTGAGTTCCTGGATTTCCGTCGTCTCTAACTTATTGATCGCGTCATAAATGCTTTTAAGCCTGCTGTTGCTGGTTGCGCGGAAATACTTACCGCCGGTTTTCCTGGCAATGCTTTTCATCAGCTTTTCATCAATCTCCACCTGTGCCATCTTGTACAGCAGCGATCCGTTGGCGGCATAAGCATAAGGTGATTCTGCCATACCGTTGGTACCCAATCCGATGGTGTATACCTTGATCCCGAATTCTTTTGCGATATCCGAAGCGGTTTCGGGTTCAATAAACCCGGCATTGTTCACCCCATCGGTCAGCAGGATAACAATCTTGCTTTTGGCTTTGCTGTCTTTGAGGCGATTCACCGCAGTACTCAGCCCCATGCCAATACCGGTTCCATCCTGCAACTGCCTGTCGAATTTAACCTCGCTCAGAGCCTTTTCCACTGCGTCCTTGTCGCTGGTTACGGGCATTTTGGTGTAGGCTTCGGAAGCATACAACACCAGCCCGATACGGTCATTTGGACGTTCCTTGACAAACTCCGACGCCACTTTTTTCAGCGCGTCCAGTCGGTTTGGCTTTAAATCGCGCGCCAGCATACTTCCTGAAACGTCAATGGCAAGCACGATATCCACCCCTTTTGTCGTTTTGGTTTTGCTGCTGATATCGACTTCCCTTGGGCGGGCAATACCGATAATTATCAGGGTGATTGCCAAAATCCGGAAAACAAAAAGGATTGGTTTTAGTTTGGGAAGCCATGAGCCGGTATTTGAAAAACCTTTCAGCGAACTGATTTTCAAAGTGGCGCTTAATTGACGGTGTTGCCAGATTTGCCACGCAATAAGTATCGGGATGATACACAGCAGCCATAAAAACTCAGGGTTGAGGAAAGTGATGTCCTTAATCAAATCTTTCATGGCGTTTCGGTTAAAAGTTCTACTGATTTCATCAGCCTGTCCGTAAGCGGTTTGGCATACTTATCGTCTTCCTCATGCACTACAATCACTTTCTGCAGTCCATTTCCCTGGTGGAAATAAATCATTTCATAAGCCATTTTGATACTCTTGCGGTCTTCCGCATTGACACGAATGTAGGTGCCATAGGCCCTCATGCCGGTCGAGCCATCCTTATCGGTGTAATCTTCCTTGAAAACCGTGATGCGCTGTGCCCCTTTCTTTTCAAGCAATTTGATTTCGCCTTCAACGGCATCATCGAGCTTGATTTCGGTCTGCCCGTTCGGGTTTTCCTTGTAGGTGTTTGTGGCTACCATAATTCCGAAGTTCCCGAAGATATCGCCATATTGGAAAGTCTGCATGTCCTTGATCAGCTGCATCGCATCTTTCGGAAGGAAAGTTTTGGCATCAATCCGTTTCAATACTTCCGGTGTTTGCACTTCGACTGCGGGGTTGCCATAGGCACTGGTTACCCATTCGCCTTCGAGCAGTGTTTTCGTTGGGTGGCCTAAGGTATTGTCAATCACATAATCAAGTCCTTTTACGCCGATTAATATGCCCAGCCCCATGGCGATTACGCCGAAAACAGAAGCCACTGCGATAACAACCCTTTGGCGTTTTTTCTTTTTAAGCAGTTTTTCCTTCATCAGTTCGTCGAGGACATTCTCTTCAACGGCAATTTCTTCCGGAACCGCTTTGTGGATTAAGACAATGGAACTTTCGATGCGTTTTTTATCTTCCAGGATTTCGAACTCCATTGGTTTTGATTTGGCAAACTTTACCAGGTCGGCCTGTTTTAATACTTTTTCAAGATTTTCGAAAGTTTCCTGTGAAAGCAGGATTTTTTTCTGACCGGCTACTTTGCGCAATCCTTCGATGAGCTCCGTTGTAGTGCTTTCCATCGCCGGAATGTGGATTTCCTCTTCGATGTAATTCCGGGCAATATCTGTCAGTTCCGAATAGTAGGATTTGACTTCCCCTTTTTGCCAGAGTTGTTTGGTCTCCAGGTTTTTCAGGAGTGAGGTCGCTTTTTCGATAGGGGTCTTATAAACTTCCTCTTTTATTTTTTTGTTTAAGAACAGCCTGATGATGATAAAAATAAGTCCGCCGGCAACAACTATAATCCCTGCGATGATCAGGTACCACCACCACCAGCTTTTCGAAGGCGTTTCCACCTGAATGGTCGGTTTGATATCATACAGGTTTTGCTGCAGCGTATCGACCTTTACATTCGCAACGCTTACCCGCAGGGTATCTGAAAAATAAGGCTTCTTGTTGATCAGTACTTTCAGTTTGGGGATGGTATATACACCGCTGTCAAATTGTGTGAGTCCGTACTTCTTAATCAGCTCATAGCGTGCGCCTTTCTTCAGTGTGTCCGGTTTTGGGTCGCGGATGACCAGCATCGGCCCAAAATTATCTGCTTTAGGGAAAACTACGTTTGCGGTGGTATCGACCGTGGTTTTTAATGTCAGGTTGAATTGGGCGCCGATTTTGTTTTTCTTTTTGTCGATGCCTGTCGTGATTTTGCCCTGCTGCGGGAAAGCGGCAACGGCAGAAAGCGACAGGATCAGGGAAAGCACGTATTTTTTCATTTTTGGGATCGGGATATTAACTCCTTGATTTAAAATAGCCGAGTAAACGGGTAACATAACTTTCGTCGACGCGGGTGCTTACAACACCCGAACCACACCTTCTGAATGTTTCCTTAAAATATTTGACCTTTTCGTCATAATATTTTTCATAAGCCATCCGTACCGATTTTGAACCGGTGTTCACCAATTGTGTTTTGCCCGTTTCAGCATCCACCATGGGCACCATACCGATATTGGGCATTTTTTCCTCGCGCGTGTCATAAACCCGAACGCCGGTAAGGTCGTGTTTTTTAGATGCAATTTTTAAAGGCTGCTCAAAATCATCGGCCATAAAATCAGAAATCAGGAATACGATCGCTTTTTTCTTCTGTGTCCCCGAAAGGAATCGCAAAGCCTGTGCGATATCGGTCTTATGGCTCTTCGGCTGGAATTCTATGAGCTCACGGATGATACGCAATACATGGGATTTGCCTTTCTTGGGCGGAATGTATAATTCAATCCGGTCTGAAAACAGGATCAGCCCGATTTTGTCGTTGTTTTGTGTGGCGGAGAATGCCAGTGTGGCCGCAATTTCTGTTACGATTTCATTCTTAAACTGACTTTTGGTACCGAAGCGCTCCGACCCGCTGATGTCGACCATCAGCATCATCGTCAGTTCGCGTTCTTCCTCGAAAATCTTTACATAAGGCTCATTGTAACGCGCGGTTACGTTCCAGTCAATGGCACGGATGTCATCGCCGTACTGGTACTGGCGTACTTCGGAAAAAGTCATCCCGCGTCCCTTAAAGGACGTGTGGTATTCCCCCGAAAAAATGTGGTCGCTCAGCCTACGGGTCTTGATCTCGATTTTCCGTACCTTCTTTAAAAGCTCTTTTGTATCCATCTCTTTTTAGTAATCAGTCGCAGTCGCAGTATGCAGTAAAATGCAGCCTGATTACGGCTGTTCACTGTGACTGCGACTGTAAACTTCTTAAGGAACTTCGACCTCGTTTACGATCTTATTAATAATGTCTACAGAAGTAATATTCTCTGCTTCGGCTTCATAAGTCACGCCGATCCTGTGGCGTAAAACGTCGTGCACTACGGCACGTACATCTTCGGGAATAACATAGCCGCGGCGTTTGATGAACGCATAGCATTTGGCTGCCGTAGCCAGGTTGATGCTTCCACGCGGTGAGGCGCCGAAACCGATAAGTGGTTTCAGGTTTTCCAATTTGTACTTTTCAGGATACCTCGTTGCAAAAATGATATCGAGGATGTATTTCTCAATTTTTTCATCCATGTAAACTTCACGCACCGCTTGTTGGGCACGGATGATCTGCTCTACAGAAATTACCGCATTCACCTTTTCGTATGCGCCCTTGAGGTTCTGGCGTATCACAAGGCGTTCCTCATCCATTTTAGGGTAATCGATAACGGTTTTCAGCATAAAACGGTCGACCTGTGCTTCCGGGAGCGGGTAAGTACCTTCCTGCTCGATCGGGTTCTGGGTCGCCAATACCAGGAATGGCTTGTCCAGTTTAAAAGTAGTGTCACCGATGGTCACCTGCTTTTCCTGCATCGCCTCAAGCAACGCCGACTGTACTTTGGCAGGGGCCCGGTTGATCTCATCAGCGAGGACGAAATTGGCAAAGATCGGTCCTTTCTTAATCGAGAATTCGTTTGATTTGATGTTGTAAATCATGGTTCCGACGACGTCCGCAGGCAACAGGTCCGGCGTAAACTGGATTCTGCTGAACGAACCATGGACTGCTTGGGATAAGGTGTTGATGGCTAAGGTTTTTGCGAGACCCGGAACCCCTTCCAAAAGAATGTGTCCCTGTCCAAGCAAACCAATAAGCAGCCTTTCAACCATGTGCTTCTGGCCAACGATGACCTTGTTCATTTCAAGGTTCAGTAACTCAATAAATGCACTTTCCCTTTCGATTTTTTCGTTGATTGCCCTGATGTCTAAACCGGCAGTATTTTCTTCCATAATCTGATATTTATTGCTTTTGGATTGGCCAAATAATTTTGACGGTGCAAATTGAATTTTTTTTCAGTTTGAGGATGTTAAAAAATGGTTAAAAATTCTTTCAAACGGTTGCCGTTAAGGATGATTTGTGATTTTGTTTTTATAAATTTAAGAACTTTTTCAAAGCTTGATTTTTATTCCTGAAAATAAGCAACAGTAAACCTAAAAAATACAACTTGAGCAAGACTACTTTATCGCCGATTGTCGCCGGAACCATGAATTGGGGAATCTGGGACAAAAACCTCCCTGCGTCTGAAATGGCGCACATGATTCACCTATGCCTGGAAAACGGCATCAGCACATTTGACCATGCTGATATTTATGGTTCATATACTACGGAAGCCACCTTCGGGGAGGGTTTTGTACAATCCGGGATTCCGCGGGAGAAAATCCAGCTGATTTCGAAATGTGGCATACAGCATATCGCGCCCAACAGGGAGAATAAGGTCAAGCACTACAATTATGACAAGGATTACATTATATGGTCGGCAGAGCAATCGCTGAAGAACCTGAAGACGGATTATCTGGATGTTTTGCTGCTGCACCGCCCCAGCCCTTTAATGCAGGCCGATGAGATTGCGGAAGCGGTTGACAGATTGAAATCTGAAGGGAAAATTTTGGATTTTGGCTTGTCCAATTTTACCGCTTCACAAACGGAACTGATACGTCAGAAAACAGCAGTGAGTTACAACCAGATCCAGTTTTCAGCGACGCATTTCGATCCGATGCTCGACGGCAGTTTTGATTACATGCAGCTGCACGGCATCCGGCCAATGTCCTGGAATCCGCTGGGAACCGTTTTCAGGGAAGACAATGAGCAGACCCGCAGGCTGAAAAAGCTGTTTGCGGGACTGGTGGACAAATACCATTTTGGTGCCGATACCATCATGCTTGCCTGGATCATGCAGCATCCTGCCGGAGTGATTCCGGTTGCGGGAACGGTCAATGTGGCACGCATACAGGCATTGATGAAAGCGGTTGAGCTGAAGCTGGATCGCGAAGATTGGTTTGCCATTTGGGCAGAGAGTATGGGAACTGATGTTCCGTAAAATGGTTGCAGGGCAAGAGGTTCAGGGTACAGTTAAAAATTTGACAAGATGAAGACAGCATTAATAACAGGCGCGACGAGCGGTATCGGAAAGGCAACGGCAAGAATTTTTGCAGCAAACGGCATCAGGCTGGTGCTTTGCGGGAGGCGCGCCGGGAAGCTCCTGGAATTGAAGGAGGAACTCTCGAAACAGGTGGCGGTATACACTTTGATTTTTGATGTAGCGGATAAGGAAGCCGTTTCCAAACAGATCGGCTCGTTGCCGGATGATTTCTCGAAAATTGACATCCTTATCAACAATGCCGGGAATGCCCATGGCCTGGATCCGATACAGACGGGCAGCCTGGACGACTGGGATGCGATGATTGACAGCAATGTCAGGGGATTGCTGTATGTCTCAAGAGCCGTGATTCCGGGCATGACTGAACGAAACGGCGGGCACATCATCAACCTCGGATCGATTGCGGGCAAGGAAGTCTATCCGAACGGCAATGTGTACTGCGCCACAAAACATGCTGTGGATGCGCTCAATAAAGCAATGCGGATTGACCTGGTGTCATACGGCATCCGGGTAGGGGCGATACATCCGGGGATGGTGGAAACCGAATTCAGTGAAGTGCGTTTCAAGGGCGATACCGAACGGGCAGCACAGGTTTATAAGGCCTTTACGCCACTGAAGCCCGAAGACATTGCCGATATCATCCTGTTTGTCGTGACGCGCCCCTACCATGTGAATATTGCGGACTTGATTGTTACCCCGACCGCACAGGCAACGGCGACTATAAGTCATAGGAAAGTGCTGTAACATTGAAAATTCAAATTACAAATTACAAATTACAAATTCCAAATTCCAAATTACAAATTCCAAATTACAAATTACAAATTCCAAATTCCAGCAACATCCGGAATTTGCAATCTCAGATTTGAATATTTCCCGGGGCTGCGTTAGGGATGGAGGCGGTATCCTTTTTTAGCGGATTACGATACGTGTTTTTCAGCGCCGCCCGAACCGCCGCTAAAAAAGATAAAGCCGAGAGCCCGGCCGAAGGCAACGCCCAAAAAATGTTGAACGACGAACGCGCCACAACAAACTTCGAACAAAAATGATAAACAAGCGCCTTTTAATAAAAAACCTGCTCGCGCACAACGACGAGAGCAGTTTTTATGATAAAAAGAGGCAGCTGAACCTGCATTCGCGCGAAGGGAAGGCGAAATTCCTGAAGCACATCTGTGCGCTGTCAAACTCAAACCCATCAAACAATTCGTATATCGTCGTTGGGGTGGAGGACCACGACAATGAGATTGTGGGGGATGATTTCTTTGACGACAGCCGGATACAGAACCTTGTGAATGCCTTCCTCGAGCATCCCCCGAAAATACAGTATGAGAACGTGCCGTTCCCGAGCCTGCCGAAGGACCGTGTGGTGGGACTGGTCACGATACGGCCCAACAACAAGACGTCTTACTTTAAGAAGGGCATTCATACGATTCCGGCGAACAGCATTTTTGTGCGGCGCGGCAGCAACTCGGTACCGGTGGACGGCATTGCCGAGAAAAGCTACCGGAATGCCGAGATTGTGATCGGGATTGAGAACAATTCGCGCAACAGCATTGGCTATACGCTCGATGGTGTGATCGATTTTATGAATTTCAGGCATCCCGATATGGCGCCAAAATATAAGGTGTTTAAGGAGCTGTTCGTGATCTGCTGGGCCGGTATCCCGAAACGGGTACGCGACAGGACGTATTTGTCGCGTGTGGACATCGAGCTGATCAACGAGCAGGTGAAGCTGTTTTATTCGGCGCAGGACGAGGTCGATATTACGTTTGATGACAATACATTTACGATTACCGAGTATGTCCCGCTGGGGCTGAACGACAAGACGAGCTACTATCCGCTGGAGCGGCAGACGATTTATTTTTATGACAATGGCTATTACCGCATTGACCGTGAGATGCTGTTCCAGCCGCCGGAGTTTAACCGGAAGATGCTGTACCACATTTACAATGCGAACCTCTCGCTGATGCAACAGCTCGAGAAAGGGCTGCCGTTAACAGACCGCGACCGGCGCGATCTCGAAAACCTGCCGTCTACGCTGATGATCTGTTACCTGAATGGTTTTGAGGATGCGAAGCAGAAACTGATTGATGCAAAGCTGGTCCTGAAGCCCTATGCAAAAGTGTATTTGTCGTTTAAGGAGGCACTGCGCATCCTGCGGAAGATGAAATACGATAAGGCGGAATGAAAAAACGGGGCTCTCGCCCCGTCTTCCCGTTATTAACCCTCTTTTTTTATGGTGATGATGACATCATCGTCGAATTTGTATTCGCCCTTTTTGTACACCTCCTTGCTGGGCAGGAGTACCTCGTAGGTATAAATCCCTTTGGGCAGGTTGAATACGCATTCCTTACCGTCGTTCTGGACCACGAGTTCTTTCTTGATGTCGTTGTCCGCCGTATCCCTGCCCTCGATCCGGAAGGTGATCTTCTCGGTGAGCCTGTTTTTGATACAGACACTGCTGATGGTCCTGCTGTCCTTATTGGGATCCGACTTGGCGACCTTCAGGATGCTTAAGCCACCCAACAGCAGCTCTCCCGCTTTGAGGGTCTTGTCGAGGTCGGATTGGGGGAGGCAGATTTTTGGCAAAATAAGTAAAAGTGTATAAAGAAAAGTTTTCATGGCGTGGCGACTTTTGTGTTGTTGTGGCGTGTTTATTTATTTGTTAAATCACCATCTTATTGATGGATTGTTGTGAACCAATTGCCAATTTGGATCGTGTCTTTTTAGATCAGATTCAAAATTTTTTTCATGATCAGCTCCGTACATTACTGCAATTTTTTTATGAGTTGAATGGGTAATAAAATAACTCAAATAGTCATTTCTCAAAGTAATGAGCATTAAGTTTCGATTCTTTAAATTTA
>CALRKC020000003.1:0-17607 GCA_943367895.1 Erythrobacter sanguineus
GTACTACAAAAAAATGAAATTAATAGCAGCAGTTTCCCGATTATGATTGAAGGGCTATTTCTTTTGTTTCTCATCTTGCTTCTTTTCCGATTTATAGTAATTGGGCGGAAAGCCATTAAGTGTGCGCCATATCTCAAACCATACCGGAACCGTATCGAGCAGGGCTATAGTCTGGACACCGGATCCTATACTGAGTTGTTTTGGCCACGGATCGTCATTTTTATCAGGAATTATCAGTACCCTGAATTTCCCATTTTCACTGATAAAATTTTCAATGGCAACCACCTCTCCTCCGAAGGTACCGTACGACATGTCGGGCCATCCTGAGAACACTATCGTTGGCCATCCGTCAAACCATACGCGTACTTTTTCGCCTTTCTTCAGTAATGGAAGGTCAATAGGTTTTACATAGGTTTCGACGGCGATATCATAGGTCGATGGCATGATACTCACGATTGGCGATCCTTCTTTAATGGTTTCCCCGACACCCGTTTGCAATGCGCGGTTTACGTAACCGTCCTGCGGTGCCTTGATGTAGTACATCCCGTTTCGGATGCTGTAATTGACGTATTGGTTTTCGAGCTTATTCACCTGCGCCTCGGTATCGAACTGGTTGCTCAGGGCCGTGAACTTATCACTGTTGGTTTTCGACGATTTTTCAGAATACTCTGCAGTAATCCTGTTAATTTCCACCCTGGCATTGATCAGCTCGTTGCGCGACGCCAGCAGTTTGTTTTCCTGTGTCAGGATTTTTGCCTGTGCGTCGCGGAGCTTCAAACGTTTTTCCTCAACATCACTCAATGGTTTCAATCCTTCCTGATAAAGTTTTGAAGACCGTTCAAACTGTGTGGAGGCAATGGTGATCTGCGTTTTCACGGCTTCTAAGTCAACGCTGTCACTTTTAACCTTCAGCACGCTTTGACGGACTTTATTAGCCGCCTGTTGCAGTTTAAGTTGTTTTTCCCGTTCGATGGCACCAATCTGTGCTTCCAATGCAGAAACTTTTCCACCATAGGATTCAAGCGCCTGCTGTTTTGCCTCTACCTGCCGTTTGGTATTGTCTACCAGATTGGGGTCAAAATAGTCTTCTTTAATTTCTGATATAAAAAGTATGGTATCACCCTTCTTCACAAAGTCGCCTTCATTGACAAACCATTTTTCGATTCTACCGGCAATCGTGGTATGGATAGTTTGCGGGCGCTGATCGGGTTTCAAGGTTGTGACCGCGCCCGAACCTGAAATGTTTTGCGTCCATGGCAGAAAGAAAACAAGCAGGATCAGGATTGAAAATGACCAGATAATCCGGTTCAGTATTTTGTAGTGCGGGCGGAACGATAGGTTTTTAACAGTGCTGAACTGCGCTACTTCAGCCACGTCCGCTTTTTTATTATTTGAAATATTAAGCATTTGTAATCTGATTGTCGTTAATGATACGGCCTTTTTCCATGATGATGTTTCTTGTCGATTTCGTTTTCCAGTAAGGATTCGCTGAGCTGACAATTACCGTCCAGCTGTTAGCCGGTGAGCATATAAAATCTATGATGGATCTCGCAGCGTCGTCGTCCATTTTGTCGGTCGGATCCTCAAGGAAAAGTATGCGGGGCTTGAGAACGATGTTTCTGGCTAACATAATTTTTTGGGCATTAGATGATGACAATTGCCGCGCTTCGGGAAAAATCTTTGTCTCGAGTGCGTCAGGCAGGGTCTTGATGTACGATGTCAGTTGTACGGAATCGATTGCCCACTTCAAATCTTCATCGCTAATCTGGGGGTTGTTAAATGTAATGTTTTCCATTATCGATCCTTCAAAAAGCGTTTCGCCATGAATGACGCAGCCAATCTGAGATCGGTACTGCCCTAAATGGATTTTTCGAAAACTGTCGTCGTTGATGAAAAGCACACCCAAAGTTGGTGTAAGCATTCCGGAAAGCACCCTGATTAATGTGGTCTTCCCTGATCCGTTATTCCCGCTGAGTATGATTTTTTCTCCCTGGGTTATCCTGAGGTTCAGATTTTTCAGTGTATCATTCTTGGCGTTAGGGAATCTGAATCGAAGGCTTTCGGCTTCCAGTGTAATATTTGTAAAGCAGCTTTTACTTTCACTCGCGCTGGGTTCCTCTATGTCCATGTCGGTCACTTCGCCGATTTTCTCAATCGAAGTCAGTACGTCGTAAAAAGTCTCCAGGCCGATGACGATTTTTTCTACTGAATTTATTACGAGCAGGATGATAATTTCAGAGGCGACAAATTGCCCGATGTTCATTTTCTGGTTGATGACCAGATATCCTCCAATCAGTAAAAGTCCGGCAGTGATAATTACCTTAAAAACAATCAGTTGACTGAATTGTCTTTTGATGACATTAAAGTGTAATTCCCTGTAGTTGACATAGGTTTCCACCAGATCATTGTTTTTGCGAAGGGCATAATCAAGATTCGAATTTTTCCTGAAGCTCGGGTGATTTCTGGCAATTTCCTGAAGCCAATTGGCAACGCTGTATTTGAATTTTGACTCTTTCATGCTCGTTTCCAGTCCCCTGCGATAGGAAAACCTGAAAATCATATAAAGCAAAATAAGGAGAAATAATCCAAAGATGATAAAAAACGGATGATAAAGCGACAGTAATATAATACCAAAACCGATCTGGAGTAAGGCAGATGAAAAGTCAAGCAATAACTTAGAGATGCCTTTTTGAATGGAAATGGTATCAAAGAAACGATTCGCGAGTGACGGGGGATAGAAATTGTTGTAACGCTCGCCAAATTTTATCTTGGGCAGGCGGTATGCAAATTCAAATGAAGACCTGACAAAGATATTCTGTTGCAGATTTTCAGTGATCCGGAGCTGCATTAAAGAGAGTATCCCTACGAATGCTACGCCAATCACAACCCCGATTACCAATACGATCCAGGAAACGCTTACCGTTCCTGCCTGAATGAAATTAATGATGGCCTGGATGCCGAGTGGTAGCGAGAGACTGATCAGTCCCGCAAAAATCGCATAGAAGAAGATTTGGTACACATCTTTCCTGTCGAGTTTCAGCAAGTTGTAAAATCGTTGTAAAGGAGTCATAATTATGGTTTTAATGCGCGATTGATTAAATCGATATAGAAATCAGTAGGTGTTGTAGTGTTGTTGCAGTTCGTGATAGTCTTAAAATGATCCCTTAAGAAATGCTGGTGCAGGGCCCCTTCTACCATATTTGAAATCAGGCTTCTGGCAAAAAGGTATTCCGGATTTACGGCATTGACCATTTCTGCCATCCGGCTAATCACGTTCTTATAAATCAGGAAAAAGCCTTCCCGATTTTCCTCGTCGACCTCCTTGGTCAGGAAGGTCTTGGTAAACTCTGAAATAATAATGCGGTTCAAAATTGATTCATCGATATAATCGGTCGCTTCATCATCTTCAATTTTTTCAGTAACAACCGCTATTGCTTTTTTCAATTGCTCGAGGGGATCGGAGATATTCGACACCGAAAAAACCATTTTGTATTCTATCCAGCTCCAATACCAGGATGAGAGATAGACCAGCAACTTGTGTTTGTTTTCGAAGTAGCGGTAAATCGAACTTTCATTTGACCCAATTTTTTCACCCAACTTCTTGAACGTAAAATTGTCAAATCCGATATCATCAATCAGGATGATGCTCTCTTTTATGATGTTCTTTCCAAGAGATGAGGTTGTGGGATCCTTTAAATATATCTTATCATTCACCTCAATCCTTATATTTGAAAGTATATTTTTCATTTTGAGTTAATTTGTCGCAAAGATAATAGTAATACTATCATTATAGTATATTTTACTTTTATTTAACTTTTGTTGACATCTTTTTTTCTTGAAATCGTTGCGATAAATTTTATCCTCGTTGCATACCTCAAAAAAAAACGGAAGCCGGCAGTTTCAGTCCCAGTTCCATCACGGGCGCAATCACAGGGCAACCGGTATATTTCCGAAAGGAAGCCTAATAGAAGCACCTCAGAACGGTGCTTAAGGGTAAAAGGAAAGGGGAGCGGTGGAACTCCGGGGCGAGAAAAAGGTTACTAATGCATTCATCCGCTGACTTTTCGTAAAATCGGAAATCATAAAGGCCGGGTGATAATTTTTTACGTACTAAACCTACGCTTAAAAAGAACAATAAAATTACCATTGCAAAGCGCTGCCATCCCTGAAAAATCCGCCGTTTGGTCCATCCCCGGGCAGTGTTGCGGCCCAGACTATGCCAGCCGCGCCTTCATTTACAGGTCTTGCGCCCCAGGCCGCTGTTTCAGGATAAGTTGCAACAAATCCGGGACAAACAGCATTTATTTTTATTTTTGAGTGATTGATTTGCCCTGCTATTTTTACGGTAAGCCCATTTAAAGCCAGTTTAGTCAGACTGTAAGCGGGGGCAACACTTTGATTGTTTGATAGCCCGAAAACAGGATCTGAAAATGAACCTGCACCGCTCGAGACGTTGACAATTCGTCCGGAATCACTTTGCTCCAGCAATGGCATAAATCCCTTAATGACCCGTAGAGTCCCGAAAAGGTTTGTTTCAAATGCTGCCCTGGCAAATTCAATTTCAGTTTCCAATGGCTGTATTCCGGCATCATAATAGCCTCCTGCATTGTTGATGAGAGCGTCCAGTTTTCCGTAATAATCGCTGAGGTAATTTACCGCATCGCCGACACTTTCCTCGGACGTGACATCCATCGCGATGCCCGTCACGTTGATTTCTCCGGCCAGTTCGCGCACCTTTGTAAAATCGCGCCCCGATATGATCACATTATAGCCCAGGGCAGCCATTTGCTTTGCGGTTTCAAATCCTAAGCCTTCTCTTCTGGTGACACCGGTAATCAATGCAACTTTCATCGTTAAATTTATTTCCATAAAGTTAGCGAAGCGTCATTATTCAGGTGGTTGAACATTTATTAAATTGTTATCGGTCCGCTATTCCGACACCCAGGCCAAACAGTAAGGCGGCCAGGGCCAGATGGACCAAAAGCCATACCTTCTGCCATCGGGGTCTTTCCTGCCAGGGTTGTTCAACTTTAAACGGATCAAACGCCAACCCGATTCCAAGTGTTGCCGCACCATCAACGTAATTTTGGTTAAACACCTGATAGGCTGCCAACAAAATGAACATGGCGTACAACGGTTTGTTAAATGGCAACAGCTGTTTTTTAGAATGGGCTTCCATAACTCAGTTTTTATAATTTAAATACATTGACCCCGATGGCATACCCAAATGTATTGCCGCTTCCGTCCGCATATATTCTGATCTTGTTACAGGCTTTTCCTAAATCTATTTTTTGCCAGCTTTGTCCGCCGTCCCGCGTTTCAAAACCGCTGTTCATGGTGCCTACAAAACCATGCTTTTCATCAATAAATCCAATGCCGAATTCGCGGGCACTGTTGTCTTCCGTTAAATTAATTTCCGACCAGCTGTTTCCGCCATCGGTGGTCTTTGCTATCCGTTGTTGTTTTACGGACGGATCGGGGTTGTAGGATTGAATGGTGACATACCCGATTTTCTGTGTCGGAAATGACATCTTCCAAGTCGTTTCAAATGCTCTTGCAGATTGGTATACCTTTTTCCAGGTTTTTCCGCCGTCTGTCGTTTTTAAGATTAAAGCGTTGGATTGTGTGATATCTTTACTTGAGGCAGCGCATACGAACCCCTCCGATTTATTCAGCATCTTTATATCAAACAGCATTTTACAGTCCTGATCCATACTTTGTGACGTCCAGGTCTCGCCTCCGTCGTGCGAAATCATCATATTCGCGGGACTGCCAACCCTTCCGACGGCAAAGACATGCACTTTATAATCAATTTTACCGTGATTGATGTATTGCTCTTTCACGATGTCTATTGCGCAAAGACCCTTCACGTAAGGCCCCTTGTAGTTTATCGGTTTCCAGGATTTTCCGCCATCTTTTGTCCCATACAGCGGGATGGTATCGGTCACATTTGGAAAATAATCTGTTCCGACTGTACCGGCAAACCCAATGTTTTTGTCAATAAAAGCTATCGTTCGGAAGAAACTTCCTTTTTGCTCCAATTGCTTTTCCCAGGTCTTACCACCGTCTTCAGTATGGAAAATCCTGCCATAGCCGTTAACATACCAACCCGTATTTTCATCAACAAAGGTGATGTCATCCTGTTTTCCCGGATAAGGCTCTGTAGTAAGCTTTTGCCACTGTCTTTCCTGACCGAAAGCGGCATAGAAAGTAGCTAAAAATAAAAGCGTGATTCTTAAAATTGCAGTAATCATGTCAGTAATTTTTTGAAGTTTTGCGCTTCAAAATTAGCGGACCCTGCAAAAAAGCAGTTGTGAAAAATTGCTAAGTTTTGGAAAACTGTGATGGGCTATAACCGAATTGTTTCCTGAAGGCATTGCTAAAAGCGGCAGTATCGGCAAAACCAAGTATGGCGCTGGTGTCTGATACAGAGACCTGATTACTCAGCAGGTCGCGCGAATGGTTTAGTCGTTTGATGGCCAGGTATTGGTAGGGCGTAATCCTGAAAACTGTCTTGAAAAGCCTTATGAAATGATATTCAGAAATCCTGGCTTCCTGTGCGACCTGACGGATATCGATTTTTTTCAGGAACTGATCGTCGATAAAGTTCCTTGCATCATTGATAAAATTAAAAAGCCTTCCGTTGGTTTGCGGTCTCGCAGCTTTCAGACTGTTGAAATTTTTGAAGACATGGCTTTGATCAAAAACGATTTTTTCGGCTAAAGTGTAAAAAAGATCGTCGGTGATCGTTACCCGGTTTCCCAGTAAATCATCAAAATCATGGGACAGGCGTTGCAGCGTATTCCCCAGTTGAGAAGATGAAAAATGATATTTCTGCGCTACCCATTCCTGATGGAACAGAAAATCGGCTAAGGCTGCCGACTGACTGTATTCATAGTCAATTATGTCATTTAAAACTTCCATGGAAATGTCCACGCACAAGCCTTTTACTGCGATATTGCTATCGATCAGTACTTTTGAATCGACGTGGTTATTTCCTACGACAAAATCACCCTGCCGGACCGTTAGCTTACGGCCATTCATACAGTAATTTTCAACGCCGATAACCACATATTTAGCCGAAAATCCCTGGAATTTCACCGGCTGCTCCGTTTGGCAAACACTGGAAAGCCGCAATTCATTCCCCCGGCTATCTGAAAATAAAGTTTTGTTGACGACCATGATCTTAAATAAGAGGTAAGTATCGGATTGGATTATTTTGTTACGGAAATTCTTGTCATAATAATTTTTCGTTTTATTAAAACCGACAGATTATTTGACTCATAGCCAATACATCAGCAATCATCGGTGCGAAAAGCGTATTATGAAGCTGCAGCTACCAGTAGTAACATCATTTCGTCATCCGTGTTTTCAACAATAACCGGTTTGATCAGGTACCATAAGAGATAGTGAAACCAAACCGGACTATCGTGATCCTCCCGAATACTCAGCCCTGATTTTCCATCTCCGGTTTTTAAACCATAAGCCAATTGCAATAGGTGATCTTTATAAAGCGACCACTCAGCCAACGGATTGTTTTTAATTTTAAGCGAGTAAGTCTGACTTTCAAATGTCAATTTATACGAACTGCCATACCAACTTGACGGTTTTACTGAAATAATTTCCTTTTCTCTATCATCAAGCAGTAAAATATCCGTTTTCCAGAATCCTGTTCTCCGGATTTTATATTGCCTGTTTTCAAGCGTTATCAGCGCTGTACAGGATTTACTGCGGTCAGCACCATTATAGACACCAGACTGGTTACCGTTTCGGATTAGAGTGAAACTACCATCCTTGTTGTTTTTCCATGAATTTTCCATAATACTGATTTTTAATTGTTCTGATAATTAGTTTGTAACTTAGCTGTTTGGTTACCAGATGATTGTTATCGAAACATTAAATTATTGTTATGGTTATTCACGTTTAAATATCACTCCGAAAATGGCCACTCCCATCAATTCACAGCAAACAAAAAACCCTCAAACTATTTAAAATCAATAGTTTAAGGGTTTATCTTGTGACCTCGACTGGATTCAAACCAGTAACCTTCTGAGCCGTAATCAGATGCGCTATTCAGTTGCGCCACGAGGCCTTATTGCGGGTGCAAATATAGGTAAAAATAACAATTTTGCAAGCTATAAAATTATTTTTTGCAGATTATTCCCGACCTCGACTGGGTTCAGACCTGTAACCTTCTGTCAATCAATATTTGTTTAACCTGTTGTCTGCTTTTTCAAGCGCCCTTACCGTCACATAATACCGCCAGCCAATCAACATCAACTGCCATTTCTTCGCCCTGGAAATGTCCAGCCCGCGCTTCGTAAAGTTTGGCAGCAGCAGCTTGTTTATTTTGGCTAACAATCGGAACATAATACCTTTTGATACAAAAATAAAAAAAGGCCGCATTACACGGCCTTTCTGACTAACTTTATTTCTGCTTCCTGATTTCCGCTTTGGCTTTTTCAAGTTCGGACTTCATCGCGTCCATCTCCGCTTTCATCTGCTGCAGCTGCTCTTTCTGCTGTGCTTTCATTTCCTCGAAGCTTTCCCGCATGTCTTCACCCGATTCCCTTTGTATGTCGGCCTGCTCCATTTGTATCCTGGCCTGTTTCATCGCCTTTTTGGCGTTTTCCCTGATTTCTTTCGTTTTGATAACGATGGTCTTTTTGCCATTATCCTTACCGCCGCCCAGAAATACTGTTTCGCCATCTACCACAATCGGGGCCATGTCTGACATGATTTTATCAACATCGACATCAGCGACAACTTTACCGTTTACAGTGACGACCGTCTTGCCGTCTTTGCCCGTGACGCTTTTTACGATAACGTTATCCGAATCAAAATCAAAATTGAAACCCATTGGCGGTTCCGGTGCCTCAGGTGCTTCTCCAGGCTCTGGCAGTTCCGGTGCCTCTGGCCCTTCGTCATCACTGAATGAAAAAGTAAAATCCTCATCGTAATGATCATCACCTTCACCGTCATGGCGGTTTTTCAAAATTGTAATGCGTTTTTGCGGCTGGCCAAAGCCTGTAAAATCATCATTTTTGCTGAAATAAATCGGACTGATAGGCGCATCACCGTTCACATGCTTTTCAATCGAAGAGTTCTTGTCTTTGTAGTTGATCTTGATGCCGATGATTTCGCCTTTATTGTTTCTTTTCACCTTGGAAACCTTCAGCGTTGCACCATATTCTTTAAGCCTTTTGGTTTCATCCTTGATTTCCTTGTCGGAGGTATTCTTGTTAATCGTAAAATTGAAATGATCGGGATCCGTGGCATTTGCCCCGGAAAAGGAGTGGGATGCAGTAGCAGGTGCTTTTTGCTGGGCAATGACCTTTACCTGGAAATACAGCATAAAGGCTACTAATAAAGGAAGGATCAGGGCGTACTTCCAGAGATTGCGGTTTTTTGATTGATTTTTGTTTAGCATAACGATTCGTTTTTTGATTAATGATTGATTAAAATTATTGGTAATAGATAAACAATTCGGTTGGGTTACGGCCCGAAGCAGGGCAAACTGGTAAATCCTTTTGTCGGTTGTCTCACGAACAGCCTTCCTGTCTGCAATATATTCCAGATTCTGGATGACTGCTTTCTTGTAAAGCCAAATAAAAGGATTGAACCAAAACAATATGCTGAAGATTTTCATGATGAGCACATCAACGGAATGCTTCTCGCTGCTGTGTACTTTCTCATGATTCAAAATGCTTTCCAGCTCTTCATCGGAGTATAAAGCTGAGTTGTACACGATATAATTAAAGAACGAAAATGGTGCCACGTCCTTGTTCAGGTCGACCAGCGTGAATGTCCCGGTCTTAACGGCCTGTTGCTTGTGCAGCAGCCTGAACAATGAAATGATATTGGCAATGACCTTGGCGGTAAGCAATCCGCAAATAATAAGGTAGCCTGCAAGAATAAGCTGCGACCAGTCAATGGCTTGTGTGGCAGGCGTTGCAACCGGATCCCGCATGATTGCCTGTGATAAGGCGGTAAGCTGCTCACGCGTAAATTTCGGTGCTTCCACCCAGACTATCTTCTTAATGAAAAGCAACGGTAATGTGATGGAAATAAATAATCCGCTTAATAAAAACCAGCGGTTGCCGTTAAAGAACGTTTCCCTTCGCAGCAGAAAATGGTAGCCGCAAAAGAATAAGGCAATCAGCGCCCCGGATTTGATCAGGTATGGCAGCAGCGTTTCCATGGCTATTTCTTTTCGATGATGTCAAGGATTTCACGGAGTTCCTTCGCAGAGATCTTCTCTTCCTGCGCAAAAAACGAAACCATATTCTTATACGAGTTATTGAAATAATTCTCAATCGCCGTATTCATGAATTTCTTCCGATAGTCTTCCAAAGCCACGATAGG
The DNA here is from genome assembly GCA_943367895.1 of Erythrobacter sanguineus. Classification (GTDB taxonomy): domain Bacteria; phylum Bacteroidota; class Bacteroidia; order Flavobacteriales; family Flavobacteriaceae; genus Flavobacterium. The sequence goes on from CALRKC020000003.1 coordinate 10,366, forward strand.
GAAGTACTGGTGTGTGTTTCCGTATGCCGTATGTGATACGTAACCCTTTTCCTCGAGGTTCCTTACAATGGTGGAAAGCGTGTTGTAGTGAGGCTGTTCGTTGGTGATTTCAGCCATAATATCTTTTACGAAAGCTTTTTTAAGCTTCCATAAGATGTGCATGATTTCTTCTTCCTTGTTCGTTAGATTTTGCATAGCGTGTAAATTTGAAACCAAACTTACAACTATATTTCTAGTTACACAACTATAAAAATAGTTATTTAACTATTTTTTAAGGAATCGACGTAAGTTACTTCGCAACATTTTTATTTTACTATGCTGATTTCGAACATTTTATCCCAGTTTTTACCCGTAACAAAAATGGTTTTGGTTTTTGGGTTGTACGCAATACCATTCAGTACTTCCGCCTGAGGGTTGGTCAGCGATTTCCGGAGTTCCGATAAATCGATGGCTGCCGTAACTTCACCCGTGGCAGGATTAATGATGGCAATAAGGTCTTTTTGCCAGATGTTGCCATACATTTCACCGTCAATCAATTCGAGTTCGTTCAGGCTTTCTATTTTATCTGATGAAGAATATACATTGATATAATCCACCATTTTCTGCGTGGCCGGATCCATCTTCCAGATTTTCTCGGTACCGTCGGTCTGGTAGATGAATTTTCCGTCATTGGTCATACCCCAGCCTTCAAAATCCTTATCATAGGTAAAGGTTTTCTCTATCTTCCAGGTGTCGGCATTGTAGATAAAGCCGGTTTTCTCCTTATACGTCAGCTGAAAAATCTTACCATTGATAATCGTAATCCCCTCGCCAAAATACTGCTGCTGCAGCTCATTGCTCTTCAAGATCTTTCCGGTCTTATAATCCACTTTCAGCAACTTTGAAGCGCCATACTGCCCGGTCCCTTCAAATAAGGTGTCGCGGTAAAATTCGAGCCCTTCGGTAAAAGAAGAAATGTCATGCGGGTAGGTATTCAACACTTTATACGTCAGTAATCTGGGTGTAATGTCCGAAACCACTTCGATGCTTTCCGTCAGTTCTGCGGTCTTTCCGTCATAATAGACTTTCGCCAATACCGACTGAATACCGAGTTTATAACCGCTCAGGTTTAGGCTTGCCGGTTTCAGGTCTTTGCTTCCCGCAATCCTTTTGTCATTAATGAAATACGCCACGCTGTCAATCGTCTTGTTATCCGGATTAAGGATGTTCAATGAGACGGTTTCAGCAGTGGTGTAGTGTGCCTCCATTTTGCTTTTGTCAAAACTGAAATGATTTTTATTGTCATCACAGGAAACGACCAATAAGTTTAAGGAAATGATTGCGAGCAGTTTATATTTTTTCATGGGTGTTTTTGAATCAAAAATGGTTATCAATACTAATGATTATCCGCATTAGCCTTGCGAAAATACAAAAAGATTGTATATTTGCAACGGCAAGTCCTACACGACCAGCTCCTGCAGAATCCCCCAGGATGGGAACATAGCAAGGGTACGCGGTTGTAGCGGTGCGATGTAGGTCGCTTGCCATTTTTTCTTTTTTTTGTGGTCCCGATTTATCGGGATTTTTTATTTTTGGGCTATATTGATTTGAAGCCATTCCTGCTGTCCGCTGTATCTTTTCCCTGCTAAAGAAGCAGGAAAAAGGATGCCGCTGCCATCAGGGCTAAAACCCCGACCATACATGAACAAAGTTATCCTCATCACCGGTGGCTCCTCCGGTCTTGGAAAAGCCATAGGCGAATTCCTCCATTCAAAAGATTTTAAAGTCTATGGCACCAGCCGCAATCCCGCAAAGGTCACTGATTCCGTTTTTCCTTTACTGGCACTCGATGTACGTGATCCCCAAAGCATACAAAATGCGGTTTCCGAACTGATTTCGAAAGAAGGCCGTATCGATGTTTTGGTCAACAATGCCGGTGTAGGCATTACCGGCCCGATCGAGGAAACGCCATTGGAAGAAATGAAGAACAATTTCGATACCAATTTCTTTGGGCCAATCGAAGTCATGAAAGCCGTGTTGCCACAAATGCGGACACAGAAATCAGGATTGATTATCAACATCACCTCGATTGCCGGGTATATGGGATTGCCGTATCGCGGCATTTATTCTGCTTCAAAAGGGGCACTGGAACTGATTACCGAGGCATTGCGTATGGAGGTCAAATCGTTTGGCATTAAAGTAACCAATATCGCTCCGGGTGATTTCGCTACGAATATCGCTGCCGGGCGTTTTCATTCGCCGTTGATTCCGGGTTCAGCATATGAAACTTCATACGGAAGTATCCTGAAAACCATGAACGAGCACGTTGACAGCGGTGCCAATCCGTACGAAATGGGATTGGCCGTTTACGCCATCATCCAGAAACCGGAACCGGGCATACATTATAAAGTAGGCGCTTTTATGGAACGGTTTTCGATTATACTGAAGCGGATATTACCGGACAGGGTTTATGAGAAGATGGTGATGAAGCATTATAAGTTATAACCAAAATTCAAAATTCAAAATTCAAAATTCAAAATCCAAAAAGCAAGACTAGGGAGTGGGCAGGTTGAAAAGAATAAACAGGAGTTTGTGGAAAATAATGAAACAGCCGGCGTGATTTCGGAAATGATTAAATTCGGGATAGTGATATTCTTTTTTGTCTTTGCCTGGGTTTTCCTGAGGCGGTTGACAAAAGCGCTCACCGCAATGGGCCGTGTAGAAGAGCATCATGAGGAATTAATCGAAAAGCTGGAGGCACTGCAGGAGCAAATGGACAGGCTGGAATCAGCTATCCGAAACAGGGACAAGCCTTTGTCCTGAAAGGAGTTTGCAACTTTGTTACTTTGCCACTTTGCCACTTAAAAGTATAATTGTAATTTCGCCGCGCGTCCGCGTTAGGGATTGCAGCGGAAATCCTTTTTTTGCCGGTTGGTTTTCAAATCAGGGGCATTATTGATGGCAAAAAAAGAGTGCAGCGAAAAGCCCGCCGCGAGGTACGAAGCGGAACGCCCAAATAAATAACACAACTTTCTAAATATTTTAAACATGAAATTTTTTATCGACACCGCCAATCTGAACGAAATCAAGGAAGCGCAGGCATTGGGCGTTTTGGATGGCGTAACAACGAATCCTTCATTAATGGCTAAGGAAGGTATCACCGGGAAAAATAATATCCTGAAGCATTATGTAGACATCTGCAATATCGTTGATGGCGACGTGAGTGCTGAAGTGAATGCCGTGGATTTTGACGGAATGATTAAGGAAGGGGAGGAGCTGGCCGACCTGCACGAGCAAATCGTGGTGAAACTGCCGATGACAAAAGACGGCGTGAAAGCCTGCAAATATTTTTCTGAAAAAGGGATCAGGACGAATGTAACCCTGGTATTCTCTGCCGGACAGGCGTTATTGGCTGCCAAAGCCGGAGCGACTTATGTTTCCCCGTTTATAGGGCGTCTCGATGATGTTTCTACCGACGGACTGAACCTGATCGAGGAAATTCGTGGGATTTATGACAATTACGGTTACGAAACGGAAATCCTTGCGGCTTCGGTACGCCATACGATGCATATCGTGAATTGTGCGAAAATCGGTGCGGATGTAATGACCGGTCCGCTTTCTGCAATCCTTGGATTGTTGAAACATCCTTTGACAGACATTGGCCTGGCGCAGTTTATTGCCGACTATAAAAAGGGTAATGCGTAATTTACCATTATGAATTACGAGCGATAACAACAACTGTTACAATACAAAGGCCGGAATAAGTATCCGGCCTTTTTGTATTTCATCATTTCCAATCTGAAATTAACTCTTCTGTTCCTTGTTAAAGTACACGAGGTAATAATACATCTGCTTTTCCTCATCCCAGCCTTTCTCGACAAATTTTTCTGCACTTTCCGGATTAATGAAATCCAGTTTGATCTGGATATTGGTGTCGAGATTGATCACATTTTTTATCTTGCGGCGCGCGTCTGAAACGGCGGCATTGGCAATCGGGAATTCGGTCACATCCTCGATGCTGTATTTTTCCCCTTTGTCTACTTTATAGCTTTTGAATTCAGGGATTAAATCGGGATTGTCCAGTACTTCGTTCAGGAAATTGGTTTCCTCGAACTGGTCGTTCTTAGCAAAATAATTCACGGAACGGTTCATGAACATTACTTCTTCTTTTTTGTCTTCGGCAGGGAGTACGACATCTTTTGCAAAATCCTGGCAGAATTTAAGGTATTTCTTGGTGATGAAGTTTTCGTCCTGGAATGCATCCACAGAAAGGAAATACTCGAGCCAGTAGCGCGCGTCATAGCGGTTGCTGTCGACGGTCAGGATTTTATAGCCTTCTTCTTTTTTATAATTGAAAATCAGGCAGCCTTTGTCGAGTTTGTTCAGGTTGATGCCCTGTTGCAGGATCATCTCCAGGTCGGTGCCTTTTTCCTGGAATTGTAAAAAGTCAGTTTGCAATTCGCTCTTGAAAATCCCAATGGCATCCACCGGATTGTTGTCTATAGTCAGGTTGGTGAGGTAAGCTACATAAACCTCCCCATTCTTGATGTGCGGATGGTTCGACTGCTCGTACAAATGATTTGTAATCTTCTTTGAGATGTCATGTACGTTCGACGGATTTTCAAAAATTTCCGACGCATATTTAAACATATCATTGTAATCCAGATCCACTTCATGGGCGAACTGGAAATAATTTTCCTCCTTATCACGGAAAGGCTTGAAAAAATACTCCTTAATCAGCGGCACGATTTCGTCCTTCAGCGCAAATGGCGCTTCAGACAGGAATACGGCTTCATTTCTGGATTTGTTTCCAACGCGGTGGATGGAAAGCGACTCGATGTGGGTGTTGTATAAGTTTATCATTTTTTGGTAGGAAAGCGTCAAGAATCGAGAGTCAGGATTGCCCCGTTATTATTGAACTTCCAAAATATTAATTATTAAAAGGTATTGTGTTTTTAAATGGTGGTGAAGTCTTGATTCTTGTCTCTTGATGCTATTTTCTAAAATCAGTTCCAATTCTCCTCAAAACCATAATCCTCAAAGTTGTCTCCGCTGTCAAATTCATCGAGGTCATCCTCATCATAACCATCTTCATCGTAACCGAATTCATTTTCGTCAGCTTCAAACTGTTTGTCGGGCGCGTCGGCAGGCATCACACCATGTGCGAAAAGCGTCGCCGGGTAACTTTCACCGATCTGCGGCTCCTCAATCGCGGCAAGTTCCACAAGAAACGTCCACATATTCAGGAAATCATACACATAAATGATTTTTGTATTGTCCTTGTCCAGCAGCTGCGATAACTGGTAATCCGCCATCGTCATCTGCTCGCCGGGCACATCACCGCCATCAAAAAGCGGGATTTCCTCATCCTGGTTCCATTGTTCGTCACAGGTATAAAAAGACGCCATTTCCATGCCGTCAAACCCAAAAGCATTCACGATCGCATTGTGCAGGTCTTCCAGTGTATCATCGTCCTGAATGGCGATATCACGGAAAACATCCTCCTCAGCATCGAGTATCGCCCTGAATTTATAAACCATAATCTTCGATTTTTATTGAAGGGCAAAGGTAGATTTTTTTGTTTAAAGTTTCAGGGTTCTGGTTGCCGAAAACTTTAAACAGTAAACTTAAAACTGATTTTTTTTATGGCGTTACCGGCTTTGACCGCTAACCCGCTGAATGACATTTCGTGCAACGCCGGTCGGGCTCTCTGCTTCAATCTTTTTATCCCTTCGCCCGCTTCGGGATAAAAAGGATTTCCGCGGCGATCCCTAACGCGTAACAACTTCCGAAGGTCGCAACGCGGGGAAGTTCCGCACAATTTGACCTGCAGCACAGCAGGTTTTTTCTTCCGATCTGCTGATCTCTTGAACTTCCGAACTTTTTTAGTAAATTTGCACTCCAAACAGAAAAAAATGCTAGACAGGCTACAATACGTAAAACAGCGTTTCGACGAAATCTCCGACCTGATTATCCAGCCGGACGTGATTGCCGACCAGAAACGCTATGTTGCGTTAAATAAGGAATATAAGGAATTGAAGGCGCTTAATGAAAAGCGCGAGGAATATGTCAACGTACTGGGTAACATAGACGAGGCAAACGAAATTATCTCAGACGGCTCCGATGCCGAAATGACTGAAATGGCTCAGCTTCAGCTGGAAGAGGCCAAACAAAGATTACCTGAACTTGAGGACGAAATCAAGTTCATGCTGATACCGAAGGATCCGGAAGACGCCAAGAACGTTATGGTCGAGATCCGTGCCGGAACCGGTGGGGACGAGGCGAGTATCTTTGCCGGGGATTTGTTCCGGATGTATACGAAATATTGTGAAGGCCGAGGCTGGAGAACCTCAGTGGTTGACATGAACGAAGGTACTTCAGGAGGCTTCAAGGAAGTCATTTTTGAGGTAACGGGAGAAGATGTCTACGGTACACTGAAATTCGAAGCCGGCGTACACCGTGTACAGCGTGTGCCACAAACGGAAACACAGGGGCGTGTCCATACTTCAGCAGCAACCGTAATGGTGCTTCCGGAAGCGGAAGAGTTCGACGTACAGATTGACATGAACGACGTGCGTGTCGATTTTTTCTGTTCCTCAGGGCCTGGCGGACAGTCGGTAAACACTACGAAATCGGCGGTACGTCTGACCCACATCCCAACCGGATTGGTGGCACAGTGCCAGGACGAGAAATCACAACATAAGAACAAGGACAAAGCTTTGACGGTTTTACGCTCGCGACTGTACGAACAGGAATTGGCGAAAAAACAGGAAGAAGATGCGAAAAAGCGTTCGTCACAGGTGAGCTCCGGTGACCGTTCCGCGAAAATCCGTACCTATAATTACGCTCAGGGTCGTGTAACCGATCACCGCGTCGGATTGACGTTGTACGATTTGGGTAACATCATGAACGGCGATATCCAGAAAATAGTGGAGGAGTTACAGCTTGTAAACAATACCGAGAAACTGAAAGAAGCCAGTGAGGTTTATTAATCAGATAATGAGATAGTTATATAATGAGATAATGATATGACAGGTGCTGTAATTTTCTAATTTTCTCGTTAATTTAATTATCTAATTGACATCATGACCACACAACAACTTACCCAACAAATCCACCTCAAAAAGTCCTTTCTCTGCATTGGTCTTGATGTCGATCTGACTAAAATTCCAAAACACCTGCTGGAAGCGGAAGACCCCATTTTCGAATTCAACAAGGCCATTATTGATGCTACTCATGATTTGGCCGTTTCGTATAAGCCCA
>CALRKC020000004.1:0-17505 GCA_943367895.1 Erythrobacter sanguineus
CATGCAAGGAAGAGTTTATGGTTCCTGAAGAAAAATGCACAGATGTCAATCTTTCACTCGCAATGGTAGATGACTGTCTTACAGGAAATGTCGATATAATCACCTTGGTGACTGCAGACAGCGATCAGGTTTCTACGATAAAATACATACAGCAAAGGTTTCCACACGTAAAAATCAGGGTTTATTTTCCTCCTGAAAGAAAGTCAAATGAAATCCGGCACTTAATGAAAAATGTAGTTTTCCTCGAAAATCATGAAGATAAATTCAAGATTGCTAAAATGACGGCAAAAGTTGAGGGAGAAAAGAAAACGTACACACGGCCGGAGAGTTGGAAAAAATAATAATTTCCGGCTTTGGTTTAGATAATAAGGGAAGATGCAGCAATGCATCTTTTTTGTTTTAGCGTATTTATAGGCATATCCATTGCTGCAAAATTTGACAATCCACTTCTCTGAAAATAGCTTAAATTTTTTTATCGTATTATATAGTATGATTTATTAACTAAAAATAGTATTGATATGACAATTACAAAATTTATGACAGACAACCTAAGGGCTGTAAGAATGATGATAGCAGAAATTATGCTTAACGATACATTCGATTCGCATGAGTTTATTAGGCGTTTTGCAAAAAGATTTGAATCTGCTTATAATGGTTTTCTGGGAAACTATAATTCACACAGGACTGTTCATGCTCAACTAGCCCTTAATCTTCTCAGGAATACGGAATTTTTAGGGATTCAGAAAAATGGGGAAGTTTGGAGTGAAAGCGTCTTTGGGTTTGTTGTCCCAAATAAAGAATGGGTTAAACTAAACCAAATCAGCTTTTAATTCTGGCCTTTTATCGCGGTATTGTTGCAATACTTTCCATAACTTCGTTATTGCCCGCCTACAGCACTTTACAAATCGCCCGAGTTGCGCGAAGTGCTGCGGCGTTAGGGCCGAATATCGAAGGTTATACCTATGGAACAATTTAAGATAAAATTTGAACTCTCAAATGAAGAGTTCAGGGAATTGGAAGATTGGCTTAAAACCGATTTGTTAAACTCAAAGAGCGGCCGCGGATTCTATAACAATTGGGATATGATTCTCCGGGCCAACGACGGCCAGGAAATAGCAGTTATTAAGGATAAAGACATAATTATTGGATTTTCAATATGGAATGAAGGTGATATCTGTATTTCGATTGATCTTTTTGAAATTAAAAAGGAATACAGGAAAAGCGGAATCGGAAAATACTTTTTTGATGAACTGTCTAAGAAATTTATTCATGACGATTATTTGGTAATCAAACTTTTTTGTGAACCGCAGGAATCTGAAGAATTTTGGAAAAAAATGGATTTCAGGAAAACTCCGGATACAGCATCAACACATCAACTTGCTTACTACAAACCATTAATACAGATTAATGAGCTTCAAAGAAGTGTGGATCATAATAATAAACTTGAACTTTGGGATTTAGAGCCGTTTGAAGTGCAGAATTCCAAACCAAGATGGACCTGGAGCATTAGCGACGAGCTTCCCATTTTGCACCCTTGTAATGATGACTGGAACATAAGGCTGACAATAGATGGTGAAATAGTCCGGGAGAGCAAAATCAAATGGTTTTCAAGGACAGGTGTAACGTTTAATTCATTTATTTATATACCCGGGATAATTGAAATCGACTACCATTGGTGAGGTTGCAGCTTCAACAAAAATTATTCTGGCATTTTAAAACTTTTAAAAATATAAAAGTATTATTAATCTTGAGATTGAACGACTATGGAACGAATAAATAGTTTAGAATTAACCGGCGCCAATGCCTATTTTACAAACTTTGACAACAGGATAGTTTCTGTAACTTCTGATAAAAGGAGCCTGAAACAATCTGTTGAAAGAACTTTAAAAGTATTGTTGCTTACAAAGAATAATGTTGTGTGTGCGGCGTCACATTTGACAAACGATATTACTTTTAACTTACTGTCTGAAAATAAGATCCTGCTAGACAAAAAATTAATTTTACCGGCATTCAGGGATGATAAAAAAGATATGGCAGAACTTTTTAAAAAAGTAAGGCTGAGTGACAGAAATAAATATATCGATTTCTACAAAGGCAATGTTCAAAAGACGGTATTATGGAAGTTAGAAACGAATTCAAATTGGTTTCGGGACACTTTTGTTGGCGGCCTTAAAACTGAAGGTTCAGTAATTCGTAAAAATTTAAAATCACTATCAGGTAAGCAAATAAAACATCTTATTAATGAAATCAGTAAAAAAGAAATACTTGACAGGGATACAATTGATTTTTTGAGCAAAGATTTTGACAGTAAGACACAGTTAATTTTACGCAACTACAGGGAACTGATTTACCACATGTCGGGAGCAAGGGTTGTGAACAGTGAGAGTACTTTACCACAGGAAAACTATATTGACTACAGCTTGGCAGATTTAAAAAATCGGCAGATTAAATTATCAGAACTCCAGGTATTTTGGAAAGTATTCATTGAGCTGCTCTATGAGACCTTAAATAAACCCAAGTTGTCAATCGAACTTCTGGATATTTTAAGTTTTGAAGATATTGCCAACATTCGGCAGCCAATCTTAGAGAGTAATTTTATTGAAAGCTACAATAACTTTTACAGAATCGCCTCAATGTCGGTAATTAAGAAGAATCCTAATGATATTCTATATGATTTAAAGGAATTGATGAAAATAAAGAATAATCTGGAAAATGGCTTTAAGGGTGTTTTTGAAGATGAATTGAATGCGTATTTTAAGAAGAAGGCCTTTAAAGGCGCAACAGGTTTGGTTAAAAATACAGTTAATATGGGGTTGGGATTCATTCCCATGAGTAATTACATTGGTGTTCCATTAGGTATATACAATGAATATAAATCTACTCAGATTAATGTTTCACAAACATTCAGTAATTTAAAATCCCTTAAGGACTATGATAATTACATTATTGCAAAAGAACGTCAGGTTCTTAAATCTATTAATTCTTTTGATATCAAGGATAAAACAGAATTAATTGACGTTGTCGATTTAATATCCACTACTATTTCAAATAAAATTCAACTGTAGGGTGACAGAATCAAGTTACGTATATTTGGATTAGAGGAAATCTTAAATAAACCAAAAATGAGGACAATTAAATTCACTTCTGAAGAATTACCTGTATTAAAAGAAATTATAGAACTGGGCAACGCCCAATACGACAATAATTTTCCTGAGATTTCAAAAGTTATCCTGAATAAAATAAGAATTGAAATCTTTACTTTTTCAGTTAAGGAACTACAGGTATTAAGAAGCTATTCTGCAAATTGGATCAATGATAACGATAACTTGATCGATAATTTTCGTGATAAATATTTAGTTCCTAAAATTATTGATTGTGAAAAGGTAACACAACCCGAAAAAGAAACAATGAAAAAGATTGACCTTGTATTTTCAATAAAATCAAAACTTTTCAGGGAAAAATATATTTCATTTAAAGGTGTGTTGGAAGGATCTGCGAGTAAATTACCACAGCGATGACCGAGAAGATTTCAGGCCAAATATATATTATTGCAGCAGCCTGCTACAAATGTGAAAAGGATATGAATGTCGCGGTAATAAAATGTGGTCCAACAAGCAGAAATGGTTTTTGTGGCCCTGATAGGTTTACAGAAAAAGAGATAAGACTTGCTGAAAATCATAAGGTAGTTATCCGTCAGCAATTTTCATTCACACGTGAAGAATCGTATATGGCAAACACTTGTCTGCATTGCAGTGCTTTCATTGGGCAGCACTTTCTATTTACAGAATACTTTACCGCGGCGATGTGTGGTGATTATGAATTTACAACAATTGATTTAAATCCATGAGAGATAAAAATCCAGGGCGATTGTTTAATATCAGTTATGAAATATGTTTGAAGCAGATAGTTTAGATTGGAAAAATTACGAGATAATTACTAAATATATATACGAGACTTTGGGCAAGGAATCCGGGGTTAAAGTTGAAGGATATGGTAATAGTTGTAAGGTCAAGGGAAAATCAGGAGTCAGCCATCAGATTGATGTCCTCACAATGCATACTGATGGAATCCACAATTACCGAACTGCTATCGAATGTAAATATTGGAATGATAAGATAAATAAAGACATTATAATGAAAGTGTCTGAAATTATTGAAGATGCGGGCATTAACAAGGGTGTTATTGTTTCAAAAAAAGGGTATACAGAAGATGCCGTCAGTTTTGCAAGATATAAAAATATCGGGCTTGTAGAATTGAGGGAAATTGAAGAGCGTGATTGGGAAGGAAGGCCAAGAGTTTTTGGCATTAAATCGTGGGTAATGCGTCCTGAAATATTAGGAGTAATTGTAGAGCCTGTTGACAGTCGTGAAATCGATAAGGAAACCATTGATATTGATAAGATATTTATAAAACAAATAGATGGCGGTGAGTCGCCTTTCATTGATTTAATGACTTCCTTTAAGAAGGATTTGCATAAAGAAAACCCTTTTAATACGATTACTAAGTGTTATGAGCTTCCGGGAGCAATTTTAGTTAATCATAAGACCAATACCAGTACTAAAATTAAGCGCATAATATTTACCGGGGTTTTGACAAAATTGGATATTGATTTAAAATTCTCTCCCGTTGATCAAATTTGGTTAATCATGAAGTCGATTTTCGATGAAAGGACATTTACAATATCTAAGAACGGGTTGATTGTAGAGGACAAGAGACCCTAACGCTACAAAGAGTTAAGAACCCGATAATTTGTAAACATTAAGAATTATAGTCCTTTAAGAATGAGAATGGAGGAAACCAAAAACTATCGAAGATTCGACTGGGAAGCAATAGAATTTCCTTTAAAGCTGACCGGGATAACTTCGGTTACAAATCACTACAATATACCGTTTGATACCGTATTAACAATCTACAGGAACGAAAATTATCGCCTTAAGGGAACTATTCAGGGTGTTACAACCAATCCCGAGGATTTGGAATACAAGGAGGATGGAAAATTAAAACCTGTTGGGTTCATTAAGGATGAAACCCTGAAAGCTACGTCAAAGAACTATGACTATATATTAACAGGATTCGATATTTCCCATACAAATGAAATTCCATATAGACAGGAAGGAGGGGTCGCTTTTCAGTTCGACTGTCAAATTTCTATTGACGGGATAGAGCTTGTGAACAAAGACAAACAATCGCCGGATCTTATTTGTGATTATTTTATGGGCTCACTTCCTCGGCTATTGTTCAATAACATAACACGAAGGATAAAAAACACCGGACAGTACAAGTTTAGGGATACGTTTGATAATTATGACGAATCGAACGAAGATTACAGGAAAGGTCATTCGAGTTCATGGGATTTCTGTATATTAAATTATGGGGAGGAAAAGATTATCGTCCAATGTGTTCACGAAAACCATTTACCTAAAAACATTGACGGACTTTTAATTGAATACCGAAATGCATCTTCAGGCTATGTTACTAAACGACTAAGGAAAATTGTCCAGGAATACCTGTCATTTATATTAGGGACACATTTGCAGAAAGTAGGCAGCAGTAAGTTTAGTTATGGCTATAAACTAATAACGGGCAAATCAAATAATCCCTGGTCGAGAAGAATAGATAAAAACGGAAATATCAATCCGGTTCCGCTCAAAAATGGGCTTGACCGCGATTTTTTCGATAAAATGCTGAACAGGCTTTTTGCTGAATTCTTAATCCAGTACGACCGGATTTTGCTTTCCGACTGCCTTTGGAAACTATGGATAGGGCATTCCCTGCCATTGGGTACCAATTTACCAATCCTGTCATCCGGATTAGAAACCCTGATAGACTCCTATCTGGAACTTAATAATTTGATCCCAACATATTCAAAGGATCAGAAAACCCAATATAGCAGCTTAGTAAAAGACGAAATAACAGTATTGGAATTGAAGTTAGAGGGCTTTGCGTTTAAGGATGCAATAATCAACAAACTGAAGAATCCGTATAATATAAGCGGAGGAGAAAAAATGAAGATATTTTTTGCCCACATTGCTTTAAATTTCGATAAGAAGTCACTAGAAAATCAGGCGTTGATGGCACGAAACTTAATGACACATCAAAAGCTGAACTTCGATACCGAAGAAGAGCGTCAGCGTATAAAGAAAATTTCCGATGCATATGTATCGCTCATAAATCGTGTAATACTTAAATTGTTGGGATACGATTGGTATTATATTGATTATTCAAAAGAGGGTGTTCACTATCTCAGAATGGATGAGAATCTTTAATTTTTAGTAGCCTTAATCTGCTTTCTCTTCAAAAGTATATTTCCCTAATCGCAGTAAACAGAAGAAAACCAACGCTGAAGTTTGCAAACTGTAATCAGAATATTCCAGAAAGCAATGCGCAACATTGTTTCTGATATTCTTTCCTTTTTTTGTAAATGTAAATTTAAAGAGTTCTATGTCTTTTTCATTAAAGAATGCTTTAGTAACCTTATTTTCAAGCAAATCTTCAAGCAGTTGTTCCTGCATTTCGCCTTTCTTTTCAACCATGGTGTTGCCTCCTGAAAGTCTGACAAAGTCACGCAATGCACCTTCAAATTTAAGTGTCATTGAATCTACAGCCAGCACGAAATTATTGACCCGGTTGGTATTCATAAGGGTTGAAAGTTCAAATTGCGAAAAGAAACTGTGGATTCCCGGCGCCAAGAGTGAAAGCCATGAAGAGTTTCCTTCTTCGTCCTGGTTTTTTAAGCTGCGCCTGAATTTCATCCCGTACCAGGTATGTGCTTCCAGGTATTCAAAAATTTTATAGTAAGTAAATTTTCCCATGATAATCCCGTCGATAAAGACACGTAGGAATAAGGTATAAACCTGTACATTATGGGTGATTACGTAAGTATTAAGTTTTTCAAAGTCAAGTTTTTCTTTATCGTTGAGTCTTTTTGTATTACCATTAATATCAAACACACTGGTTGTAAAAAGATGGTGTATTGATTTTTGGATATTTTCGCTGGCTTGTTGGGCTATGGCTTTTGGATCTGCGATGATTTCGTCATTCACTGCAAAAAAGCTTAAGATGGTTTCGGTAGATAAGCTGAGCAAATATCCTGATTTCTTTCTAAGATAATCATTAAACATATCATTAAGTTCCGCATCAGGCGCAACGCTTATCTTATATAGTTTGGTTTTCAATTTCAGCTGGTTGCATTGCTTGAGGGTAGCTTCATATTCAGGTAGCTGCTTTGCCTTTTTCAGATACTTTGCCTTTTCCGCCAGTGCAGTATATTTTACAAAGCTTTCATCGTCATGCTGGTTGATAACTTCATCTTCATTAGCCGCAAGCATAGCATAGATTTCTTCGGCTGGCCTTTTGATTTTATCAAAAAGCACCAGCAAAATTTCAAGGTGTTGTTTGTTGTTAAAATAGGCAACCGGCGATTGTTCATCAAGCCATTCAAATACCTTGTCAGCTATTTCATTTAGGACTTTGGAATTCAGGAAATTAAATTTCAATGCCGTATTCAATATGGTAAACCTAAACCAGTTTGGCAATGTTCCCATTAATTCTAGAACAAGTTTTATGGATTCCTGTTGCCTTTTCTTTGTGTTTTTAGAGATATGGAGTATTGCAGATAATATAATGTCCAATTCTCTCGCTTCTTCACCCTTAATCATGTGGATACATCCCATATAACTATCAATGGCAATTACGGCAAAATTATTATTCTTGGTTTCCTGCCATAATAAGTGTGCATATCTTGCCCTGATCCAATAATTGCTTGTTTCGTCAAGACGAACGGTTAGATAATTAATTTCAGGTTTGCTAAAAGCCAAAGCTTTGCCACTTTGACCATGATGATCGGTGGTTTGAGCGTTAGGCAACAGTAGCCCTTCATTAAGATTATGGAACAATACTTTTCGTTCAGTAAGAACTCTCTTCCTCCAAAGCGTCGATTTTATCTCTTCACATTCCGCTAATTCTTTACTGATATTCCAAACCCCCAAAGACTTTATTGTTTCAAGGGAATTGTAAAAATCGGCTACTGCTTTAGGCTTCTTCATAATAGGGTTTAAATGTATAGCTTTACGAGAAACTGATTTTACTTTTAGAGGCTTTCCTGTGATTGGTAATGATATCATATGCTTCATTGAGTTGTACGGTCAATTTCGTAGCGGCTTCCACATTATCAGGATTTTTATCGGGATGACTTTTCAGCACCATTTTTTTCCATGCTGTCTTAACTTCATTATCGGTAGCTGACTTCGATATTTTTAACAATGCATAAGCTTTATCTAATTCGCTAAGGAAAATAAATTTTTGCCTTTTTCTAAAATCTATTTCAGTTCTAGCTTCAAGTACTTCTTTAAAAAACTGGAAAATGTTCATGCCTGTCGATGCTTCCATCGTTGCTGAAAACGTCAGTAATCCCGCAATGAAACTTCCGGCGATAAGACTAAAAATTGCCGCTAAAGCCAAACCGGTCCACATGAACCCCTCTTGAAGTTTGGGGTCAAGCTTGGATATGTCAAAGGTACCGGGATGATAGGCTGCCAGGGTCCCTTTTTTAAACAGGTAATATCCTGGTAGAAATGTGTCGGAACTTATCAACCCAATTCGTGGCATTTCCGCTTTTATAAGTGACTGAATATATGCATCGCTGTAATCAGCATTTTGCATATTGAGTATTGCAATGTTTGAAGACTTTTTTTGATACAGCTTGAGTTGGGAATAAAGTGCATTATTAAAAACTGCCTCGTCATCTAAAGCAATTCTTACTACGCTTAACGGATTAGCATTAATAAAACTGGCAAGTTCTTGAGGTTTTAATTTGGTTGGTGTAGTGTCCATAATATTTTTCTTAAAATAATGCTAAAATTATTCCACACAATTATATGTGTCAATTGACTGACATAATAGCATATTTGAAATCAAAAATAATTTTCTGCCTGACTAATAGGCGTTTATAAAATGTAACAACTATACAAAAACAGGTGTTTCTACCTAAAGAATACTGAATTATAATCATTAAATTTTTATGGTCTCAACTATCTTATAAAGATTTCAATACTATTTTAAGCACGGCCTACACAAATCAATAATGTAATTATAAACCCCCGATGGCGACGAATTGCATTCCGTGCTAACAGTCGATAACAACAAACAATAGGTTCTCACTAATTTTCAGGAATCTAACCTTAAAAACTCGTCCACTTTCTCAAAATAAAAATCATAGTCCAAACCAAGTTTTGTAAGTCCCGTTCCTAAAGCATTCATAAGCTGTTCGGTGTCTCTTATAAGCGATTTCTCTTTCATGGATAGCAAGGATAAGTCCCCCTGCAGAAAGTATTCTTTTAATTCCTTCGGCCAGCTCGGATTCTCCTCGGCTATCTCGGCTCGCAATAGTTTCAATCGTTCTTTCTCGATCTGCTTCAAATCTTGATTCAAGCGCTCGCTTTCCTTCGACAATATCAACTGGGATGTTTTCTGCTGCTTGTCTAATTGCTCCTGCTGCATATTCAAATCTTGATTGTTCGTTGCTATTAAGTCGCTCAAATCTTTCTGAAATATTTCCTCTGTCTCTGTTAACAACTGCGAGTTCTTCTTCAACTGCTCTGATTTTGTCATCAATAGCTTTCGTCTCTGCTTCAAGCGCGCGTTGCTTACCTTCAACATTTCCACACTGTTCAATACGTTCTTCAATTGCTGCTCTTGCGTCTTCAACGCTTCTTTTCTCTGCAAGATATCGTCGTTCCAGTTCTGATTCTTTTCTTCTAACTTCAGCTTCATTTGTTCCAAGCTCGACGTTAAATTTTCTTTCGTCTTCTTCAATCGCTGCAATCTGGTCTGAATATTTTGACGCAGCTCTTCCTCGGTGTTCAGCTCGAAGGCGTTCCAGTCTTGCAAGATCTCGGCTTGCGTTTCCCGCAACTCTTGATAACTCAGATTTAAACTCTTGTTCAGTGCTTCTGTAGTGTTGAGATTCCAGGCACCTTGTAATCGATCGTATAAGGTTGTTAATTTGGTTCTCTCTGCAGGCGAAAGATTCTCTGAAAAAGCCCATCTCGATTGCATCAGCTGGTGAAATTCCCTCTCGATCTCCTTTGGAAAGTTGTAAATAGTTGGTGTTTTGTTCGACATGGTTATAGACCCATTTAGTGTGTTGTGTAATTTCTAGGCTTTTGGCGATATTCTCTGGAGAATCCTTTGGTATCGTTATCTGTATTGTGTCAATACCCAGCCGCTTTAGTTTGACCCTTTTTTTATCATTCACTTTATGCGTAACGACAATTTCAATTAAAAGGATTGCATTGTCATGCACGTCAAAAAAAGTGATGTCGGGTCGTATCAATAAATACTTTTCATCAATCTCAGGATTTTTGCCCCACATCACCGTTCCGGAATCATCTTCATAAAAGGTGAGTTCTGCCTTTACCGAATGCGCTTCAACAAAACCGGATTCTTTCAATAGCACTTTTGAACTGCCGTCCGGAGAATATTTATAAAGATTTGGAACTTTAATCCTCTTGGTTCTGGCCAATATGTCCATCGCCAAATTATGCCGGAAATTTTGGTTGCTGAAAGTGCATTTCCTTTCAATCAAAACATCCCTGGCCTCATGCCTGAAATAGGATTTGTAATGCTCTACTGTAAAATGAACTGCCTGCATTTCCTCGTCGCAGCCCAAACACCAATACCCTTTGCGGCCGCTTTCTACATCACGTATGAATTTTATCTCACCCTTGATGTTCCTGGCATACTCGTTCTGGTCCTCTTTCTTTCGCTCTTTTTCCATCATTTGCACTGAGCCGTAATTGGTTACACTTTCAAATATAATAATTAAAAAAGCCACTTTTACAGTGGCTTTTCCCTCATACCCATTTTACATTTCCCTCAACCACCCAAAAATGGCTTTTGCAACCCACCGTTCTCCAAATTGAGGGAGAAATGGTAATAATTATCCCATCCGAAATTTTAAAATGCCACTGCGGTTTAGTGTCACTTAGGAGATTGAGCAGGATTGTTGCTTCACATCCGCACGGGCATTTAAACGCCAATAGTTCGGGCTCATTCCCATCCTGTATAACGAAAATTGCATGATTTGATATATATTCAGGTACGTCTTCCGCATTTTCAACTTGATAATACGAATCAGCTTCCGGCGACGAACTAGAAGTGGTTTTCCTTCCCAGAATCCAGTGCCACAAATGACCTAACCATCCGAATATTTGAGATATCATTTTCATTTGAGTTCCATTAACCTTAAAAATGGACGGCAGTCGCCTCGGCCAACCCATTTAGCTGCTGCACTGTCGTGCTCAAATTCCTCTTCCGCTTGATTGATGATACACCCTCCGGTATAATCCATCGTAACTTTTGCATAGTTATCCGGATCTTCGTCCTTAAACGGATGGAGGCGATTCAACAACTCATTGACTGCCATGCTGCTGATCTGCATATTGATACTGATTACGGCCGGCCTGTCTACATTAGCATTATGCACATATCCTTGTTTCTCCAGCGCTTCAAAATCTTCAGGACTCTGACGACGTAAAGTTTCGTCTGCTAATCTTTTTGAGGTGTAAAGCCTTCTGCTGAATAAGGTGGAATAGCCGGGTTGGATATAATGAATTGTCGCATTGATAGCATCGATTCCACCGCTGCCGTCTGCATCAAGCCTTACGCCAAGGTCAAAATACGGAACAAGATAAAAGTTAGTCAGTTGCGAAATCAAATGCCTGCCGTCAACACTATCAACACAACCGCAAATCGCATCACAGGTAATCAAAGCTTCCAACGCCTCACGGCTGTCATAGAGGTTTGCGCTATACTTTTCTACAGTAGTACCCAAACCAATTTTTTCGATGGCATTATGAAGAACATCTGTTTTTAATCGCCCTTTTTCAGCGTCCATGAGAGTCGTATTTAAAATCCGGTTAAGATTTTTTTTCTCAACGGTATCGGGATCAATTATAACAATGGGTCCCACGCCCAGACGCACCAACTGTTCAATAGTAGGACTTCCGGTACCAGAGCATCCAATAACTCCAATTTTCATTTGCCGTAATTTATGGTAAGTATCATCACCAAACGCTTGTCTTGTCCTCAACGAGAAATCATCCGCAACCGCCACTTTGTTTTCAAAAATTTTAATCACGTCGCCGGCAACCGATATTTTCTCAATCGGCTTAGATGTTAAATCGTGAGTGAATATCCGACCAAAAATACTCCCGTCAGGGACCATTACCGCAGAGGCATGTACACCATTATAATCACACCAGCCAAATACAGAGGTAAACAGTTCCTGGTCTGATTGATCATCCGTTTTTGAGAATTCAGGATAGCCGGTTGGATGGCTATGAATCTTTAGTATCGCGAGATTATGTTTTGCCGCTTCCTCTAAAAATGGGATAATGCGTTCCGTTTTCCAATTAACGAATAGGGCATCGCGTTCGCATTCATCGTGAGGTATGAGTTCAATTTTATGCGTAAGCAAGACAGATATACCGTCTCTTTCATACCGTCCACATAAGGCAACAGCCACCGCCTCTTTCCCGTCGCCGGGAAAAAGGTGCTGCTGAAGACTCTTATAGTGCTTACCCGCTATTCTAAGCTGATAATGCATGGCTTGGTCTTTTTTCAAATTCATTAGCCAACCAAAAATCTGCTAGCGGGATATGTGTGCTCAGATTATCAATATCGGCACGCCACGGATTCTGTGGTGTTCTGTGACGTGACCACTGCTGGTAAGATTTTCCGTCAATAGTGAGTGGCGTCAGGGCATTAATTGGCTCCTGATCCGCCCTGCTTAACGCAGGAAAAAAATAAACCATATCCAGTCCCGCGGTTGGATAACCACCAATCATTCTGATGGCCATTGATGCTGTCTGCACATTGTACCCAGGAATAATCGGGTAGTCATGTAAAATCACCCAATTTTGGTTCCCCAATATTGTAGCCTCCCAAGGCAGTTGCAACGCCTCCAGATAAGCTTCATCCTCTTCTAAAAGGTCAAATTCCCGTCTTAAGCAATTTTCTTCGCCTTCCGTCTGGTCAAGCGGAATAGTCTTGAATTTTTCTACTCCGGGATCTGTAAAACAAACCTTTTGGTCGTTCTTGATGGTCACGACACGGCCATCCTTAAACTTCTGGCGCAGTTGGAATCTATCCGGAGGTGTCTTGTGAGTCAACAAAAGAATTTCCTTTCCTGTCAGGCATTCTTCATCTACAACGTATGGCTTACGGTCAATAAGTATTTTATACTTGCAGTCTGGCGGAACCGGCAACCCGTTTTGGCAATGCTCATGAACATCGATAATCTCAACTTCATAAGAAATAAATCTGGCTCCATTTTTAATAGCCACTTTGTGATCCCGGTCATTTTTGTAGCTGATTTCCACTTCACCATCCTGCTGTACCAGATAAAAGTCTTTGACTAGTTTCCCCGCAGCCGCCAGAACTTTGTTTGGCGTTGAGAACGCTTCAGACATATCAACTGGCTTCTCATCTACAAAGATGGTCAGTTTTCCATACGGCTTAGCATAAAAACCTTCAAGACCCGCACCGTGCAGGTCCGTGACTTCAGTCAATTCAATCGGCTCATAGCCATTTTCGTTGACTTTAATCAACAATTCATAATCTTCTACCGGCTCAAGACCTCCTGTTATAAGTACTTCTTTACCTGAAACTTTTGAATTTTTTGATTCAAACAATTTGTCATTTAATTTAAAGCTATTTTTCATAATCGTTTAATTTAAAGTCTTTCGACTGTTACTGAATAATTAAGTTTACCTCCTTTGAATGCTGTAGCGGCGGAGTCATTTATGCCGTTAAAGTGCTAAAAATTCGGGGTTAACTTGTACAGTTTAAATAAACGTATAACTTTGTAACCACGAACAAAGGGTTGACTAAGGTGATAAGCCTGTCAAATGTGAAGTCCTCGAAAACTTTTATCCCTCTAATGTAGCCCAGACCCGGTGCAAACGGTTCTGGGTTTTTTATTTGTTTTTGTATCGTTTCATAATTGTGTTAGATTACTGGAATATCTTAATGTGATGCAAACATACGCAATCTAAATTTACTTAGCAAGATATTTGATGGAATTTTCTAAAAATAATTAACAACCGTTTTGATATATTTAATATCTTTAATAACTTTGTAAAAAATATAACCATGGAAACTTTAGGAAAAACTTTAAAGAGTACCCGAGACAACGTTTCCCTCACACTTCGAGACGTTGAAATCGCAACCGGAATTTCTAATGCTTACTTAAGTCAATTAGAAAATGATAAAATCAAGAAGCCATCTGCCAGCATACTTTATAAGTTAGCTAATGTTTATAAAATCGATTTAAATGTATTGCTACATGCAGCTGGCATAATTGAAAAAAATGATATGTTGCTGCAAAATACAGAACAAACATTTTTTGATAAGGAAATCGCATTTTACAAAGATAAGCTTACCGAGGCCGAAACTTTAGAAGTGGTAGATTTTATTAAATTCCTAAGATATAAGAATTCTAATGATTCTACAATCTAAAAAAGACATAGAAAATATTTCTCACGACATTTTGAAATCATCAAAAGCCCTCGATGTATTTCCTACGCCTGTCGATAAGATTATCCAACATGCAGAGCTTTATATTGCGGGCGGTATCGATCTGAAATCATTAGAAAAAAAATATAAGAGTTCCTTTTTTTCTGAGGCCTTTAAATCTGGTATGTCAAAAATCCGTGGATTTTTAGATCGCCGTGAAAAGGTCATTTATTTGGATATGGAGCAGAGGGTCAGCAGGCAAAATTTTGTTTCACTGCATGAAGCCGGGCACAATGTACTTCCGTGGCAAAGCAAAACCTTTGAATTCATGGATGATGACGAAACCTTAGACCCGGACACCCAGGAAGAATTTGAAATGGAGGCAAATTATTTTGCTTCCGTAACTTTATTCCAAAACGATCGTTTTGATAATGAGGTAAAAAAAATAGAACTCGGTATGCCTTCCGTAATACAATTGTCAAATTACTTTGGGGGTTCAGTACATGCTACTTTCAGGAGGTACGTTGAGAATTCTAAATTTCGGTGTTCATTGCTTATTTTAAAAAATTTATCTGCAAAAGGACAAGTGCCAAATGGAGATTTTCGCAATGCTTTCCATTCAGAATCGTTCTTGTCTGCATTCGGTTCAATCGAGTGGCCTGAAAATTTTGGCTACAAATGGGAATTCATAAAAGACCACCTGTTTTTGAAAAAAAAATGGAAAACTAATGGCACCATTAATCTTAGAACTCTAAATGGGGATGTAGATTTTACATATCATTATTTTGATAATACATACAATGCCTTTGTGTTGATTTTCCCGAAGGGAGAAAACAAACCTACCAAAACAAAAATTATCATCAATTAAATTACCGCAAGAAATGCGAAAACTAGCCTCGGAGCTTCCAGAATAAAACACATTCAAAAATGTAGTAGACATAGTTACAGTAACTCTTGGTATATTTATGAAAATAGAAAAGTTGCAATCACGAATGACTGCAACTTTTTTTACTATAGGTGAAGTACTGCACAAAAAAATATCTGTGCTGTCTTATATTTACGAAGTTAGCACGAACGTCGAAATCTCCTCCTGTGAGGTGATAATCTTTTTATAGTTCGAAATTCGGTATTGCTCTACATCTTCTTCGATGCTGCAGATAATTGCTTCTTTTTGTTCTTCAGACATTTCGATCACATTTTCTTCCATGCCTAAACTCTTAATTAACTCTTCCAATATTATTGTTTTTTCATTATTCATATTTTCGAAGATTTTGGTTATAATTATCAAAATGCTGTGCGCCAATCTTTATTATTTTTTCAAAGTTGTACAAGCACAGCAACTCATTAATAATGAAACAAATTATCCCAAGCTTCTTTGGCTCTGTCGCGTCCAGGATGATTATTCCATCACATTTCCCATTTACAAGACTGCCGTCATAGTAAATTTCAGTCACCCATATAAACTTTGGAACTACTAAACTATTAAAAAGTTTTTTAATAGGAATTGGCAGGTCACAAAAATTCAAATGGTTTTTAAAAGAACGGCTTGACGCTAAAAATGTTCGTATCGTAATTTTGGTATTGTCTAACAGACCATAATTCTCAATAAGCGAAATAGATTTTGTTCGCGCTTCACCCGCCTCAAGATAAATCTTCGAGTACAAAGGTACTATAAAATTAGTTATTGTACAACCTGCCCATTCGGGCGCAGCGTAGTACGAACTAGGCGCGCCTAATTTAGCTTTCCGGTATGGCGCATGATTATCATCAACAAAAATGTATTCAAGATCCATACTTGCAAACTCTGCTAATTCTATGCCATTCTTTTTTGCAGTAAATGTAAGTCCGGCAATGTCGGCTGGAGTAAAATTTACTCGCCCTACGATATTTACAGCGTGACCGATTCGGCCATTCGATATTGCCCCAACTACGGGTATGCCTGATTCAATATAAATCCGTAATAGTGACATAAATTCTTGGTCATGTGATTTCGCGGAATAAATTTTAACGCCAAAACCGAAATCTTTAAGAGCATATGATATTTGACCGGCCGTCAGACCTTTGGAAGGTATTAGGCGTTCAAGGGCAAACTTACCCAATGTCCGGTTAATCATTGATGGCAATAAGGGACGGTAATCACTATACTTATTTCCAAAATATTCCATGATTGCCCATACTGTGGTTTCTGCACATGTAATCATTTCGCCATCCTGTGATGAATGGGGAAAACCAACACTTTGAAATTTTACGCCATTTGCACTCGACGGTGTTGAAGTGCTGCAAACCAAAATGTTTTCTCCAAATGCCAACGGCGAAATAGTGTTGCGTCCTAATATTGAAGGAAAGGTAGGGCGTAGAGTAAAAAAGCCAAGATATTTCTCACTTAACTCGCTGTGGCTACTGGAGTCATAAAACATTTCCTCACTTACGCCATCACAAAAAATAGAAACCTTGATAGAAACCCTGCTGTAATCGTTTTTTTTAGAAGCGTAATAATGATAGTATGTGTCACGGTACATTTTGTCTACATACGGCCACTCAATCAAAAATATAATATCGTCCTGGAGAGTAGCTAAAAAATCCCCAAGTTTACCAACCGACAAGCTAAATTCGTTTTTCGCTGGGATTAGCTTGTAGTAATTTTCAAGCACATCTTTGTACTTTTCAAGTAATTCGGTTTTTTTTAAAAGTAGTGGAGTAATAATTTCCATTAAAAGGCTTAAGGTTAATAATTTTTTGATGTCGACTTTAATCTTTTCAAAAGACGGTCAAATAAATTTACAAATTACTATGAATATGCAATTTTAATAAAAAAAGAATACATTATGCAATTTAAATTAGTATCAATTGAAATATGATGAAATTTTAGTAAATCGGTACAAGATTTTTCGGAGGAAATTCATTAACTTCCTCATAATATGTTATTGCCCCGATGACGTGGATGTTAGCGCGGAAATGCATTCAAAATCGGGCAATTAATAACGCCTG
>CALRKC020000005.1:0-16749 GCA_943367895.1 Erythrobacter sanguineus
AGTTTCGTCTTCGGAAAACTTAGACACAGACGCCTTATCCAGCTGCAGTTTTTCAAAAAGTGCAATGATATTCATACGATTGTAATTGGGAAAAAACAAAAGTATGCTTTAATTTATACATGCGGAATGCTCCAGAAAAAAATGCTCCCGACCGGAAACACTAAATTGCTTCGAAAAGTTTCCCCGGTAGAGGCCGGACAGCACCCTTAAGTTCCATGTTCAGCAATATTCCTGAAAGCCTGAAAACCGGCATGGAACACTCGAGCGCTATGATGTCCAGAAGTTCTTTCCCATTGCCATTCAGGAAGTCATAAACCTGCTGTTCTTCGTCGTCAAGCGAAATGAACAGTTGTTTTTGTACCGGTTTAACGGGTTGCTGTAAATCCCAATTGAGCATGTAGATAAGATCAGCGGCAGAAGTCAGCATATTCGCTTTCTGGGTCTTAATCAGGTTATTGCACCCCTGACTGTACTTATCTGTTGTACGTCCAGGAACTGCGAAAACATCGCGATTATAGTCATTGGCCATGGAAGCGGTAACCAACGAACCGCCTTTCTCCGCGGATTCAATGACAATGGTTGCCTCTGAAATCCCCGCAACAATACGGTTACGCTGCAGGAATTGCTCCCTGATCGGATTACTGGAACTCCAGAATTCCGTTACAAAACCGCCGTTTTCCATTAATTGCGGAATGTACTTCTTATGTGTTTTGGGATAAATTTGATTCAATCCATGTGCCAATACCGCGACGGTTTGCAGATTGTGTTCCATCGCAGCGAGATGGGCAGTGATGTCCGCACCGTAAGCAAATCCACTTACAACCACCGGCTCCAGTGGCGCAAGCTGTGAAATCAGGTCTCTGCAAAAATCCCTGCCATAAGCGGTTATCTCGCGTGTCCCGACGATACTTATAATGCGTCTTTTCTTAAAATCGATATTCCCCCTGGAAAATAACAATAAGGGTGAATCCGCACAATGCTTCAATTTTTCAGGATAATTGTCTTCGGTAAATGCAAGCGCATCGATACCTGATTTCTCAATAAAACGCAATTCTGCTTCCGCTTTTTGGAAAACAGTTTTATCCTTCAGTTTCTCGACCGTAAGCGGCCCTATGCGGTCAATTTTTTTGAGTTTCTGCGGCTTTTCCGCAAAGATGGCTTCGGCCGTACCGAAGTGTGTCAGGAGTCTTTTGGCATTAATTTCTCCGATGCCTTCCACTTTCTGGAGGGCTAAAAGGTAAAAGAGATCTGTATGGCGCATAGTAAATATTTGAGGCTCAAGATACTATTTTTACTGAGATTGTTAATAAAATTTGTTGATAAAATTTTGCTGCCGCAAGGTTATATTTAACTTTGTTATCATGAAGATTGAACACTATTTATCACAGCTGCTATACCGTTACCAATGTGTAACCGTGCCGGGATTTGGCGCATTCCTTACCGAAATCCAGTCGGCTGCTGTACAGGAAAGCAATAACAACTTTTATCCGCCGAAAAAGGTAGTTTCCTTTAATGCTTACTTAAAAAACAATGATGGCCTTTTGGCGCATCACATATCACAATCTGAAAGGATATCTTATGAGTCCGCGGTTGATTTAATCCAGAAAGAAGTGACGCTTTGGCGGGCCGCTTTGTACAACAACCAGTCTGTTTTGCTTAGCAACATCGGGACAATTTCCCTGAACTATGAAGGCGGTTTGGTTTTTGAAGCCAATGGGCAAACCAATTATTTTACTGCCGCTTTTGGCTTATCGTCATTTATTTCACCGGCTATCGTACGCGAAAACATAGCAGAAGCGGTTACTGTCGAGGAAAAACCGGTGATTGAATTTAATCAGCAGAAGCAGAAGAGCAGCGGCTATCTGAAATATGCCGCCGTATTTGTTGTAGGACTTGGTGCAGCCGGTTTCTTCTTTAATAATTATTACCAAAACGATATCACACAGCAGACAGAATTAGTCCAGGCTGCGGTTCAAAAAGAAGTACAGGGTAAAATTCAGGAAGCAACTTTTATGATCCCGAATCCGCTCCCAAATGTCATGCTGACGGTTAAAGAACCCAAAATGCGATATCATATCGTTGCGGGTGCCTTCAGGAGTGAGGAAAATGCACAAAAGAAATACAATGAACTGATTGGTCTCGGATACAAAGCAAAACGTATGGAAAAGAACCGTCATGGTTTGTTTCCTGTACTGTTTGGAAGCTATGTAACCTATGCGGAGGCCCAAACCGCCTTAAACGAAATACACAGCTCGCAAAATCCTGATGCCTGGCTGATGGTCAGAAAATTCTAAAAAATATTATCCCGTTAATTCGGGATTTTTTTATGGTTGTAAATTATCTTTGCAAAAAAAACATGCAGCCAAAACATCCCTCGGAATCCCTGACGACCTTAACTGATTTGGTTTTACCCAGTGAAACCAATCCTTTGAATAATCTTTTTGGTGGTGAACTGCTCGCCCGTATGGATCGTGCTGCCAGTATTGCCGCACGCAGGCATTCCCGTCGGATTACGGTTACAGCCTCTGTAAATCATGTGGCGTTTAACCGCAGCATCCCGTTGGGAAGTGTTGTTACGATTGAGGCAAAAATTTCGCGCAGCTTCAAAAGTTCAATGGAAATTTTCCTTGACGTATGGATTGAGGACCGCGAATCAGGCACAAAAACAAAAGCGAACGAGGCAATTTATACCTTCGTTGCCGTAGACGAAACCGGTCGCCCTGTGGAAGTACCGCCGGTAGTTCCTGAAACCGAACTCGAGCAGGAACGTTTTGATGCTGCGTTACGAAGAAAACAATTAAGCCTTGTGCTTGCCGGGAAAATGGCTCCGGCGGAAGCCACGGAATTAAGGGCGTTGTTTATATAAAAAAACCGGAAATTGATTCCGGCTTTTGATTTTATAAGGTTACTTTAAGCAGTTGTTTATTTTTTCCGCGCCTGCCCATGAAGAAGCAGTTACTGCCTGAAAACTTTCCTTTGGCAACCATAAAAGGCACTTCATTCTGTTCATCATCAAGTATTTCCTCAAAACTAAATTCACCTGCCTGATTAATCTTTATTATATTAAGGTTAGACCTGTTTTTTCCGACCTGCTTAAACTGTACTCTGTTATTACTTAATTTTCTAACTTTTTCTGCTGCATTGATGAAAAAGTAAACTGCATCATCTTTAATCGCGGAAGAATAAGAGAGAAAATAATTAACCGTTGAGGTCGACTGGCTCTTATTAATATTTCGCGCCCAAAGTAAATCCCCATCCGTATCTAATTTCACGCTTACAATATCGTCAAAATTAAAATACGTGTAGCTGGCACCCGTCATGACATCTTGTGTATAAGTAATATAAGCTTCTTCCGCATTTAAGATAATATGCTTGTCAGCAGTTAACATAAAATCTTTAAAAGTAAGGTATTTCAGTTCCTTATCTGTCGATCCTCCGTATTTATCGATAATAAATTGTTCTGTAAATGGGCTGAACTTCGATTTTTTAAGCTTCATTGAAGCAGAATCAAATTCAAAATAAGCTACACCTTTATACCGATTGTCTTTCAGGTCAGAATAAAAACCAACACAAACAAGTTTTTCATCAACCGTAATCGTTTTGAGGCAGGATACAAAATGTTCGCCAACGTCCACGGTTTCTATTGATTGTGAATCACCCGTAATCTTTGTGAGTTCGAAGACATACTTTCCGCCGGCTTCTTTTTCCTTTAATGACGCCGCATGATGCTTACTCAGGATATAAACTGCGTTCCCGTCGTCGGTCACGTTTACGTTCTGAAAAAAATACTTCCTGTTATTGGTTTCTTTGATAAGATCCTGCTCAAACTTCCTGTTTAAATCTGCATCAAAGAGAAATATTCTTGCGTCTTCCGCTTTTTTCCCTTCCAAATCCATAACCACCGCAAAGGCATTTTTGGTGTTATTAACGACCACCGCGATTCCGGAGCCCTTATTGCTGCCGTATAATTCTGTCCCGATACGATTGTTAAAACCCATAAATCCCAACTCAGTCTGTCTTATGTTTGCAATGAAGAAGCCGTTATTATTAAGGAGGTAATTTCGCACATTGTCTAACGACGAAAGCTCCTTAAGGGAAAAGGACCCGATTTGTTTGGTTTCTTCACGGGGTAATTCAAATAAAATCTTTTTTGTCGCTTTTAAATCGCCAATATTGACCGTGTTGTCAACACATACGTATGATTTTTTGGTCAGGTTATAATAAAATTCAATAATGTGGAAGCCATTATTCATCATGAACACACCAACGACGATTGCATCTTTTTCAGAAACCGAATGTTTGAGTTCCAGTTCAGTCCCATTGAGCAGCTTTAAATCCTTGTCGTAATGTTCGAAATAGTACCCTTCTGCTTCGGTAAATGCTCCCCCGACATAATTCCGGACTACCCA
Organism: Erythrobacter sanguineus; assembly: GCA_943367895.1. Classification (GTDB taxonomy): domain Bacteria; phylum Bacteroidota; class Bacteroidia; order Flavobacteriales; family Flavobacteriaceae; genus Flavobacterium. The sequence continues at coordinate 4,410 of CALRKC020000005.1, forward strand.
AAAGCCACCGTCGCCATCACCTTCAGTTAATGCAATTTGCGACACTTTATATTCGTCCTGAAAAATTTCACTCTTATTAAGTTTATATGGAATTTGTTGTGCTGAAACTGCAGCACTAAGCAAAATCATAATAATGAAATGATAACGCTTTCCCATATCAAAGATTATTTCCCGGTAAAAGCCGGCTTTCGTTTTTCAAGAAACGCAGTCGTTCCTTCCTTAAAATCTTCGGTTCCGAAACATTTTCCGAATGCCTTGATTTCCGTCTTAAATCCATCCAGGCCTTCTTTATAGCTTGCATTAACGGCTTTGATGGCCTGGCCGATGGCGGTTGGGGAATTTCTTAATATTTTTTGGGCTATACCATTTGTAAATTCTAAAAGTTCAGCCTGGGGAACGACATGGTTTACCAATCCATAGGATTTGGCCTCTTCGGCAGTAATCATTCCTGCCGTCATGATCATTTCCATTGCTTTTCCCTTGCCAATCAATTGCGGAAGACGTTGCGTACCGCCATATCCCGGAATTACGCCCAGTGAAACCTCCGGAAGGCCCATTTTGGCATTCTCCGATGCAATCCTGAAATGACAGGCCATAGCCAATTCCAATCCGCCACCCAAAGCAAAACCATTAACAGCGGCAATAACAGGTGTACGTAGATTTTCCACAAAATCAAACAGGATTTCCTGCCCATGCGCTGCAAGTTGCGCACCTTCTTCGATTGAAAAGGCTGCAAATTCAGAGATATCGGCACCGGCTACAAATGCTTTTTCACCGGAACCTGTAAGGATGATTGCTCTAATTTCAGGATTGTTTTCCGCGGCTTCAAAAGCGTCATGCAATTCCTGTATGGTTTGCTTGTTGAGCGCATTGAGTTTTTCCGGCCTGTTAATTGTAATTTGTGCAATCGTTGCACTGGAAACCAATATATTTTCGTAACCCATTATCTTATTTTTTTAAATTTTTTTGATGCTCAAATGTAGCCAAATAATTTATTCCTTTTAAAATCAGCTGCCGTTTCGCTGCCTGATTTTCTTGTAAAACCGGAATCCAAGCATGATCAATATTGAAAATAAGAGAATACCGATTACCCCATAAATCCAGTTGATGGCGTCTTTTACTATAATCAGGAAAACGACGGCAAACAATATGATTGTCGCGCCTTCATTCCACAATCTCATAAAATTTGAAGAATATTTTATTTCGTCGCGCTGCAATTGCTTATAAATCTGATGGCATTTCGCGTGGTATAAAAAAAGCAGCAATACAAATCCGAATTTCACCTGCATGTATGGCAATTCTATAAAAACCGGTCGGATGTAAAGCAGTGCAATTGCAAAAACAGTGGCCAGCACCGCCGATGGCCATGTAATGATATACCACAGCCTGTATGTCATGATTTTATATTGTGACTGAAGGATCTCTTTTTCCGGCGAAGGCTTCGAAGCCGCCTCAATCTGGTATACGAAAAGCCGGACGATATAAAACAGGCCGGCAAACCAGGTAATGACGAAAATGAGGTGCAGCGATTTTATATAGTCAAAATAGTGTTCCATAATTATTTTAGTTCGGTACTGAATTCTTTCTTCAGGAAAATTGCGGTTAGTATGGTGGCCAGTACATCAGCAATCGGGAATGAAATCCATACGCCAAAAATACCAAAAAATTCAGGTAAAATGAGGATCAGCGGAATCAGGAAGAACCCCTGTTTGCTCAGCGTAAGCAATAACGCCTTTAACGCCTTACCGGCAGCCTGGAAATAGGCGGAGCCAATCAGCTGAACGGCAATTACCGGTGAAGCCGCAAAAATCCAGCGCAGTGCGTTTGGTGCGTCAGCCATCACGGTATCGTCTGTAGTAAATAATGCAACGATAGGAGAGGCAAAAATCAGGATTAATGCATAAATCACAATGGCAACACCACAGGCATACTTTATTGATATTGAAATCGACTCCCTCACACGGGAGCGCTTTTTTGCCCCATAATTGTAGCCGGCAACCGGCAGGAACCCTTCGACAATGCCATTTACCGGAAACAGTGCAAACATGAGCATTTTACTGACGATCCCATACACGGTTACTGAATGTTCCCCGCCATGTTCAAAAAGCACATGATTAAGCAATACAGACAATACACTAATGACGCCCTGACGCGCAAATGTGGTACCGCTTAATGAAGTGATTTCGCCAATCATTTTCAATTTTGGTGTAAAATCCCTCCATTGGAGTCTCAGTTTTCCTTTAGCAATAAAATACCACAGCATATAAATGAAAGCGGCCGCAAAAGAAAGGGCTGTTGCCAATGCGGCACCGAAAATGCCCCAGTTACATAATTTAATGAAAACGATGTCCAGCAATATATTCGCGATTGCAGCAATGATCATCGTTGTCATCGCCTTACCCGCATTGTCTTCGGCGCGCATGACCGAATTTCCCATAGTCAGGAATGCCTGTAAGGGAGCGGCAAGTAAGATCGGATAAAAGAATATTCTGGCTGGTTCCAGAATTTTTCCTTTTGCACCAAAAAGCCGAAGTATGTCTTCACTGAAAATAAGTCCGCAGGTCACAAATGCCGTCGACAATAACAAGGTCAATATAATTTGATGCGCAAAAGCGGCGCGTGCCGTTTTTTCATCATCTGCTCCAAAGGACCTTGAAATAACCGAAGTTCCTCCGATGCCCACCGCCAATCCAAGCGATGCTATTAAAAACGCAATCGGGGTCACGACGGTCAGGGCCGCGATAGCAAGTGATCCGAGCCACCTTCCTACAAAAATTGTATCAATCAGTAAATTCACCGTCATGAACAAAATACCAACAGATGCCGGCACTGCCTGTCTTAACAGCAATTTTTTGATGCTTTGGGCCCCGAGATCGTGGTTGCTGACGGCCATTAAAATATCAGGGTTTTGCCCACTGATTTACCCAGTCCGCAACAGTGGCACACCAGTTATCATCGTCGTTCAGACATGGAATGGCAAGGAACTCCTCACCGCCGTGCTCCTTAAACTGATGGTTGGCTTCCATTGCGATTTCTTCCAGTGTTTCGAGACAATCGGCAACAAAAGCAGGGGTTACGACTGCTAATTTCTTGATTCCTTTTTCGGGCATTTTATCTATCTCAACGTCTGTGTAGGGTTCGAGCCATTTGTCGCCGGCAAGCCTCGACTGGAATGTCTGGCTGTATTTGCCTTCCGGAATTCCGAGGTATTCGACAACCTGCCGCGTGGTCTCGTAACATTGATGGCGGTAGCAGAATTCGTGCGCCGGTGAAGGCGTCACACAGCATTTGTTGTCAATCTTACAATGCGATTTGGTTACATCGGTTTTGCGGACGTGCCTTTCGGGAATACCGTGATAGGAGAACAGCAAATGATCATGTTCAAAATTCTCCAAATGTCTTTTAATGGATTCTGCCAGGTTTTTGATGTAATCGGGCTTGTTATAAAAAGCAGGGACGGTAGTAAATTTCATTTGTGGAAAATGCTTCTTACGGAGTTCTTCGGCCAGGACCAGAATTGTTACCGTAGAAGCCATTGCGTGCTGCGGATACAATGGAAATAACATCACCTCCGTAACACCCTTGTCATGCAGTTGCTGCAGTCCGGACAAAATATCCGGCTTTCCGTAGCGCATCGCGAGTGCCATCGGAATTTCAACCTGTTGCTCTACTTTGGCAAACATCCTTTTGGATAAGACAATTAATGGGGAGCCTTCCTCCCACCAGATTTTTTTATAGGCAGCCGCAGATTTCTCGGGTCGTTTCCTTAAAATAATCCCACGAACCAACAGGGCGCGCAGCAAAAACGGCACGTCGATCACGTATTTATCCATTAAGAACTGGTCGAGATAGGGTTTAACGTCTTTGGCGTCAGGGCTTTCGGGTGAGCCGAGGTTTACTAGTAATGCTCCTTTCATTTTGGTTGTCAAAAGTCGAAATCCGAAAGTCAAAAGACACTCGGTTTTCGGGTTTATATTATTTGTTGTTCGTATTAATTTTCGTTATTTATTTTTATCCGAGGCCGTGCTCCCTTCATTTATTGCCCCGCGACATTCAGCGACATCAGGTACTTCTTCGGTGTGGTGGCAAATTTTTTCTTAAAAGCCGAAATAAAATGGCTGCCCGTGCTGTAGCCAATCTTCAAGCCCACTTCATTGACATTATACGAACCACTGTCGAGCAGCTTGCGCGCGTAATCCATTTTATAGTCGAATAAGAAACCATAAACGGTATCGCCATAAATCTGCTTGAAACCGGTTTTTAACTTCTTAAGGTTCAAGCCTACCTGATCTGCCAGTTCCTGTAAACCGGGCGGCTCAGCCATATTGGCAATTACGATTTCCTTTGCTTTACGGATTTTCATCACATTATCCTCATCAATCAGGAACGGACATTGCTCCGCATCCGGGTCCTCGCTACGGTTGAAATACAGGCTCAGCAGTTCATATCCTTTCCCTTTGTAATATAGGTTTTTAATCGATGGATTCAGGTTGAAATGAAACAACTGACTTAAAACAATCGCCATTGACGGGCTGATATTGCTTTCATTATAGTATTTCTTGTCCTGGTTGTCCTGACTTAGGAACGGAATGTAATCGGCTTCCGCAGAAAAAAGCGAGTGAAATTTCTTTATCGAAATAATTACCGAAATAACCCATGAGTGTGGCGCCAGCTCCAAATTCAGCGGCAATTCTTTTTGAGGATTATACAGTAACAAAGCTTTTTCTTCATTCAGATCCAACCCATAATTTCCCTGATTGAATATAAATTTCGCCTTTCCCTTTATGCCAAAATGAAACTGGATCAACCCCTGATGTATCTGTCTTTCAGCGCGAAAAACATCATTGCCGTCGTTCTGTAATCTTAGCATTACAAAATCTTCCTCAATTTTTATCTCATCCAATGAACCCATAGCGATGTTTTTTCGTATATGATGTTGAAACCGGTCAAAACATTTATTTAGAATTATTCTACATAAGACATTTCGAAAAGCCCGATTTCATTACAAATTTACAAAGATTTACGTTGTACAGGGGATTTTGGATTAAAATATCCCGAAGCGATACAAAAAGTCCTTCCAGCGTTATTTTTATAAAGTGCTTAATAATAATTTTGTTTAACTTTCTGAAGAAGTGTTTATGGCAAATAGTTACATATCGAAACACCATTATTTTTACGCCGTAGGGGTAAGCTACAAAAAAGCTGACGCTGCTGCGAGGGGAAGATTCAGTTTGGATGATCATGCCAAAACAAATCTGCTGGAGCAGGCAAAGCAGGAAGGAATTGAAAGCCTGTTGGTAACTTCAACCTGCAACCGCACCGAAATCTATGGTTTTGCGGAGCATCCTTACCAGTTGATTAAGTTAATTTGTGACCATAGCAAAGGTACTGCAGAAGAATTCCAGAAATCCGGCTTTGTATACAAAAATCAGGAAGCCATCAATCATATTTTCCGCGTAGGAACGGGTCTCGACAGCCAGATTCTGGGTGATTTTGAAATCATCAGCCAACTGAAGGCCGGCTTTACAGAATCCCGCAAATTCGGGTTGATTAACACTTTCATGGATCGTTTGACGAATGCCGTGATTCAGGCCAGCAAAAAAATTAAGAATGAAACTCAAATCAGTTCAGGAGCCACTTCGGTTGCTTTTGCTTCGGTTCAATATATTATCCGGAATGTAGAAGACATCCGCAACAAGAATATTCTGTTGTTCGGTGCCGGAAAAATCGGAAGAAATACTTGTGAGAATTTGGTAAAACACACCAAAAATGAACACATTACCCTGATTAACCGTACCAAAGACAAGGCTGAAAAACTCGCCGGAAAACTGAATCTGATTGTTCGGGATTTTTCAGAACTGCATTTAGAGCTTCAAAAAGCGGACGTCGTAATCGTGGCCACAGGCGCACAAAACCCGACGGTTGATAAAGCCATACTGAATCTCAAAAAACCGATGCTGATCCTTGATCTTTCGATTCCTAAAAATGTAAACGAAAACGTGCAGGAACTCGAAGGCGTTACGCTAATCCACATGGATCATCTCGCACAAATGACCGATGATACTTTGGAGAACAGGAAAAAACACATTCCAGCTGCCGAAGCCATCATTGAGGAAATCAAGGAAGAATTCGTCAGTTGGACCAAAGCACGGAAATTCGCCCCAACGATCAATGCGCTGAAAGAAAAATTAAACGCCATAAAAGACTCTGAATTGGATTTTCAAAGCAGGAAAATTGCCGGTTTCAATGAAGAACAGGCCGAGATCATCAGCGCGCGCATTATACAAAAAATTACCACCCATTTTGCCAACCACCTTAAAGATGACAATACGATGGTGGACGAAAGCATCGAGTGGATTGAGAAAGTGTTCCAGATTGAAGCATCCGCAAAATGAATAAAATCATCCGGATCGGGACCCGTGACAGCGAACTCGCTTTATGGCAGGCGCATACCGTCGAAAAAAAACTCAATGATTTAGGGTATCAGACTGAAATTGTTGCCGTAAAATCTGCCGGCGATATCATCCTCGATAAACCACTTTACGAACTGGGCATTACCGGGATTTTTACCAAAACACTGGATATTGCGATGATCAACGGTCAGGTTGATATTGCCGTACATTCCATGAAAGACGTCCCCACGGCTTTGCCAAAAGGCATTGTACAGGCTGCGGTTTTGGAAAGGGCGAATGAAAAAGACATTCTGGTTTACAAAGGAAATGAAGATTTTTACCACGAAAACGCCACCATTGCGACCGGAAGTTTACGCCGCCAAGCGCAATGGCTGAATCGTTTCCCCCACCATACAACCGTTGATTTACGCGGAAATGTAAATACCCGCCTCCGGAAATTACAGGATAATAATTGGAATGGCGCCATTTTTGCCGCGGCTGGTTTGGAACGCCTGAACCTGAAACCTGAGAACCATATTGACCTGGACTGGATGATTCCGGCTCCGGCACAGGGCGCAATGGTGGTCGTGAGCATGCAGCATGATGATTATTGTACTGAGGCGGTTGCAAAACTAAACCATTTCCATACCGAAATCTGCACAAAGATTGAACGCGATTTCCTTAAAAAACTCGAAGGTGGCTGTACTGCTCCCATTGGGGCATTGGCAGAAATCATCGGGAATGATATCCGGTTCACGGGCGTATTATGTTCCCTCGACGGAAAGGAAAAAATCAATATTGAAAAGACAATTGCCATAAACCATTATCACCATTTCGGAAGCGAGTGTGCTGTTGAAATTCTGGAAAATGGCGGCGAAAAGGTGATGGACAAAATCCGGAAAGATTTAAACAAATGATCCGTGTCCTTTCTACAAAAAGGCTTTTGCCAAACCAAAGGCAGTTTTTGCTGAATGCCGGGTTCTCTGTATTGGAAGCCGATTTTATTTCCGTAGAAAATAAAGATTTTACGTTCACTGAAATTTTTGACAACCTGATTTTCACCAGTGCCAATGCCGTCAAAGCAGTGGCCTCAAAGGCCGATGTGCAGGAAATTCGTAGAAAGCCTTGTTTTTGCGTGGGCGAAAAAACAGCGGAATTGCTCGATGAAGTTGGGTTTACGGTAATGGAAACTGCCGACAATGCTTCCGCTTTGGCAGAAATGATTAAACAGCATTACGCCAATGAAACATTTACTTTCTTCTGCGGTAGCCTTCGGATGGAAACGCTGCCTATGAGCCTTAAAATAGCCGGAGTGGGTTTTAATGAAATTGAAACTTACGAAACCGTTTTGGCACCTAAAAAAGTAAGTTCCGAAGTCGATGGGCTACTTTTTTTCAGTCCGTCAGCCGTCGAAAGTTATTTAACTGAAAATAAAATCACACAACAAATATGCTTCTGCATCGGTGCAACGACCGCAAAAGCTTTGGAACAAAAAACAAAAAATATCGTGATTGCGAACAAACCCAGCGTGGAAAACGTAATCATACAAACCATACAACATTTTAAATAAATACCTGTGTCAACAATAAAAAACGACTTATTCCTGAAAGCCCTTCGTGGCGAAACCGTTCAAAGGCCGCCCGTATGGATGATGCGCCAGGCGGGAAGATATTTACCGGAATTCATTGCGCTGCGCGATAAATATGATTTCTTCACGCGTTGCCAAACGCCGGAACTCGCCGCTGAAATTACCGTTCAGCCGATTCGCAGGATTGCCCCGGACGCGGCGATCTTATTCTCAGACATTCTTGTCGTTCCGCAGGCGATGGGCATTGAAGTGCTGATGAAAGAAAGTGTTGGCCCGTTTTTACCAAACCCGATCCGTACGCCACAGGATGTCGAAAAAGTGATTGTACCGAATATCGACGAAACGTTAGGCTACGTCATGGATGCCATAAAACTGACCAAGGAAATGCTCAATGACGAAGTGCCGTTAATCGGTTTTGCCGGTTCACCCTGGACGATTTTCTGTTATGCTGTCGAAGGAAAAGGCTCGAAAAGTTTTGATACCGCCAAAGGATTCTGCTTTACGCATCCGGAAGCCGCACACGTCCTGTTGCAGAAAATCACCGATACCACGATTGCCTATTTAAAGGAAAAAGTGAAAGCCGGTGTCAATGCCGTTCAGGTTTTTGACAGTTGGGGCGGCATGCTTTCGCCTGTGGATTATCAGGAATTTTCATGGAGATACATTAATCAGATCGTCGAAGCTTTGGCTCCCGAGACACATGTCATTGTGTTTGGAAAGGGCTGCTGGTTTGCATTGGGTGAAATGGGCAAAAGCAAAGCGTCCGCACTTGGGGTTGACTGGACCTGTTCTGCAAGGAACGCACGCTATCTTTCAGGCGGAAATATTACGCTTCAGGGCAATTTTGACCCATCGCGCTTATTGTCACCAATTCCGACGATTAAGAAAATGGTGCACCAAATGATCGATGAATTCGGGAAAGACAAATATATCGTGAACCTCGGTCATGGGATTTTACCGAATATTCCTGTAGACCATGCGATGGCGTTTGTTGATGCGGTCAAAGAGTATTCTCAAAAATAAGACCAGATGAGATCGATTTGCTCCCTTTTGCTTTGCATCGTGTTGCTTTCCGGTTGTGAAGGGAATCGCATCGGCGAGGGAACAGTATGCGATTCGCTTACCAAAATACCATTAGACAGCGTGAAGTACGGTTATACCGACAGTGAATCTTTTATTTATACCGATTCGACCGGAGCATACGCAATAGACGGCCCTTTTGGGGGTTGTATCCCCGAATGCCCGGATTATCATGTGACATTTGCAAAGCCCGGTTACCAGACAAAAAAGGTGAAAAATCCGAACGGCAGGATTCTTTTGGTACGGAATTAAACCTGATTTATACAATGAAAGACCTTTTTTATAAATACATCCAGTCCCTGCAGGAAACCATCTGCGCCGCACTTGAAAAATCGGACGGTTCAGCCAAATTCCGCGAAGACATCTGGGAACGCCCTGAAGGCGGTGGCGGACGGACACGCGTGATTGAAAACGGTACCGTTATCGAAAAAGGCGGGGTCAATATTTCTGCCGTTCATGGCAAATTGCCGGATACGATGCAGAAAATGTTTAACGTTGGGGAAGCCGATTTCTTCGCCTGTGGACTGAGTCTCGTGATACACCCGAAAAACCCAATGGCACCTACCGTTCATGCCAACTGGCGTTACTTCGAAATGTATGATGCCGACGGAAATATCATCGACCAATGGTTTGGCGGCGGCCAGGATTTAACGCCTTATTATTTGTTTGAGGAAGATGCAAAACACTTCCACCAAACCTGTAAAACCGCCTGCGATAAGCATTCGGAAGCATTTTACCCGAAATACAAACTCCAGTGCGACGCCTATTTCTGGAATGCGCACCGCCATGAAGCCCGCGGCGTCGGTGGGTTGTTTTTTGATTATTGTAAAGCCAATGAGGGTATGTCAATGCAAAGCTGGTACGATTTTGTAACTGAAGTCGGCAACAGTTTTACCGAAGCCTACATCCCAATTCTTGACAAAAGAAAAAACCTTTCCTACACCGATGCAAACCGCAACTGGCAGGAAATACGCCGTGGCCGCTATGTCGAGTTTAACCTGGTTCATGATAAAGGCACACTTTTCGGATTGAAAACCAATGGCCGTATTGAAAGCATTTTGATGAGTTTGCCGCCAAGAGTGCAATGGGTGTATGACCATCATCCCGCAGCAGGAAGCGAAGAAGAAAGATTGATTAAAGTTTTGGAAAGTCCGGTGAACTGGATTTAAAGCGGTCAGCCGTCAGCGATCAGCTAATAGAAAAAAACAAATGAGAGATTACAGGAAACTTTTAGTTTGGCAAAAAGCCCATCAACTGGCACTGAATATATATAAGACTGTAAAACATTTTCCAAAAGAAGAAATGTTTGGTTTGACAAGTCAGATGAAAAGAGCATCTACTTCAATCCCGATGAATATTGCTGAAGGATGTGGTAGAAAATCAGATAAGGATTTTTGTCGTTTCTTAATTATAACTTTCGGATCTGCTAACGAATTAGAATATCAAATAATATTAAGCACAGACCTTAATTTCCTCGAAATAGAACAAAGCCGGCAATTATTAGCACAAATTGAGGAGATAAAGAAAATGCTGAATGGATTAATCACTAAATTAAATACTAATGTCGGCTGATTGCTGAAAGCTGACTGCTAAAAGCTAAAAACACATGTTCAACAGAAACCGCCGCCTCCGCACCAACGAATCCATCCGTTCCATCGTCCGCGAAACCTCGCTTTCACCGCAGGATTTCATGTTGCCGATGTTCGTCGCAGAAGGAAAAGACATCAAATCCGCGATACCATCCATGCCCGGCATTTACAGGCATTCGCTGGACCATACCATCAAGGAAGTCAAAGAAGCCTGGGATTTAGGCATCCGGGCCGTCAATATTTATGTAAAGGTGTCCGAAAACCTGAAGGACAACACCGGAAAGGAAGCCTGGAACAAGGACGGACTAATGCAGCAAACGATAAAGGCCATTAAAGATGCCGTGCCCGAAATGATTGTGATGCCCGATGTAGCACTCGATCCATATTCGATTTACGGCCACGACGGGATTATCGAAAACGGTTATGTCGTCAATGATCCGACTATTGATGCCCTCACCCGCATGAGCATTTCCCATGCCGAAGCCGGTGCCGATTTCGTCGCACCTTCCGACATGATGGACGGCCGCGTCTACGCCATCCGTAAAGCATTAGAGGAAAATGGCCATCATAATGTAGGGATCATGAGTTACAGTGCGAAATATGCTTCGGCATTTTATGGCCCTTTCCGTGACGCGCTGGATTCGGCACCCGTTGATGCACAAAATATCCCAAAAGACAAGAAGACCTACCAGATGGATTATGCGAACCGAATTGAAGCCATTAAAGAGGCCCTTGACGACGTCGCTGAAGGTGCCGATATCGTGATGGTAAAACCCGGAATCGCATATCTCGACATTGTCCGTGAAGTGAAAAATGCCGTAAATGTTCCCGTTGCCGTATACCATGTTTCCGGTGAGTACGCAATGATTAAGGCCGCTGCAGAGCGTGGCTGGCTGGACCATGACCGTATTATGATTGAGCAGCTGTATTGTATCAAACGTGCCGGCGCAAGCTTAATTTCGACATATTTTGCAAAAGAGGCTTCGGCTTTATTAAACAGATAATTTTTTAAGGAGCTATTCCGGCTATCCGCTGCAATCTTTTTCAGCGTCAGTTCGAGTGTGCCTGAAAGGCGCGTATCGAGAACCGCTAAAAAAGGATTTCCGCTGCTATCCGGGCTAGGGGATTACACATGAAAACAACATTTGTACTATTATTGGCAGCGGTGCTTTTTACCAGCTGCAAAAAAGAAGAACCAAAATCCGATTTGTATCCGGAAACTACTGAAACACAATCGCCAGCGGATTTAGGAAAAGAAATATTCGAAGGCAAAGGAAACTGCTATGCCTGCCACCGCCCCGACCAGAAAATCATCGGGCCGAGCATACAGGAAATTTCCAAAACCTACAAAGCCAAAAAAGGCAATCTCGTCGAATTCCTGAAAGAAAACGCCGACCCATTGGTTGACCCGGCGCAATACGAAGCGATGAAAGTCAACCTGCAACTGACCAAAACCTTCTCAGACGAAGAACTGAAAGCCCTCGAGGCTTATATCTACAGTTTTTAACACCCCTTTTTCCTATTGCATCCGTCCAACCATCCGGATTGCTTTGCTGCATTGGTTGGTTAATCCCTGTCGCCGCCTGGTTACTATTTGGCAACGGCTGGTTGGTTCCTGTCGCCGCCTGGTTACTCTTCGGCGCCGCCTGGTTGCTCTTCGGCGCTGCCTGGTTACTCCCCGGCGGCGGCTG
>CALRKC020000006.1:0-16414 GCA_943367895.1 Erythrobacter sanguineus
GAAAAGGCAGCAAGCGATTTTCCCGGACGGTTGGAATTGATAACGTCAGTGTATTGTGCCGAAACGGTTTTGGCACTCAGTAGTGACAGCAGTAAGAAACAGATCCTGATTTTGCTCATAAGCTCATTATTGGTAGTACAATGTGTTTCAAAAGTACTATAATTTATTATTTATTTATGAATCATATTTCATTTTTAATAAATGGGATTCGTTAAATTTGACAAATTTTATTTCCCCATGGAGACCGCCAATTTTAATTCGCTGCTGAAAACGATTTTCTATATTATCGTTTTTTACTATGTATTTAAATTCCTCGCGAAATTGTTCCTCCCGGTTGTCGTTAAAAAGGTAGTGCAGAAAGCTGAGCAAAATTTCCACCAACAATACCAGCAACAGCAACAGTACCAAAACCAGCAAAGACAGAACCAGGATGAGATTATTTACAATACCACTAAATCCACAAAACCACGTGAAACCAAAAAAGTCGGGGAGTATGTGGATTATGAAGAAATTGATTAAGTTTGCAATACACAGTTTCTAAACGCCTTCAGCGCGTATTTTCCTGATTTTAAGGAAACGAAACGCAAACTTTAAACCGAATAAATGAAGCTTCTCAACAGGTTCCTTCCGCATGTCCTCGCTATTCTGGGCTTTGTCCTTATTTCATTAGTTTATTTTTATCCTGTTTTACAGAAAAAAGCCATCCTGCAATCCGATATACAGCAGTATACCGGAATGGCAAAGGAGCAGAACGATTTCCGCACACAGGAAAATGCCGAGCCCTATTGGACGAACGCCGCGTTTGCAGGAATGCCAACATACCAGCTTGGTGCCAATTATCCGCATAATTACGTTAAGAAACTGGATACTGCGCTTAGGTTCCTGCCGCGTCCGGCTGATTATCTTTTCCTTTATTTTCTGGGATTTTATGGCTTATTACTGGTGATGAGAACCGACCCGCTCAAGGCGTTTTTCGGCGCATTGGCTTTCGGATTCTCTACTTATTTTATAGTGATTCTGGGTGTTGGCCACAATGCCAAGGCCCATGCGATTGCCTATATGCCGCTCGTTGTTGCCGGTACCATCCTTGTTTTCAGGAAGCGTTACATTTATGGCGCGCTGCTTACAATGATTGCCGTAGCCCTGGAAATCAATGCGAACCACTTCCAGATGACTTATTACCTGCTCATTCTATTGTTGGCGATTACGGTTTATTTCATTTATAAGTTTGTTAAAGCTAAAGAATACAGGCCCTTAATGATTGCCTTTGCCAGCCTTGCAGGCGCTGTAATACTTGCTGTCGGTGCGAATGCTACCGGGCTTTTGGCTACTGCCGAATATACCGGTTTCAGTATGCGAAGCAAGAGTGAGCTGACGTTTAAGGCTGACGGTAAGAAACATGAATCGACTTCGATGCCACGCGAATATATCACACAGTACAGTTACGGCATAGCCGAAAGCTTCGACCTGATTGCGCCCGGCTTGTTTGGCGGTTCCAATGGTGAGAAACTTGGCCCGGATTCTAAAGTGGTGGAATACCTGCAATCCCAGGAAGTCGCGGAAGGGCAGTATCTTTCAAAAGAAGAGGCAGTGAAATATGCCGCTGATGGCATGCCGGTATATTGGGGTGACCAGCCCGGTGTTGCCGCTCCCGCCTATGTTGGCGCCATTGTGTTTTTCCTTTTTGTGCTCGGGCTTTTTAATGACAAAAGGAAGATCAAGTATGCATTTTTGGCAGGCGCAATCATATCACTGATGTTGTCATGGGGGAAAAATTTCCCGGCTTTGACCGACTTCTTTATCGATTATGTGCCGATGTATGATAAATTCCGTGCAGTTTCGTCCATACAGGTAGTGTTGGAGCTGTGTATTCCGGTTTTGGCTGTAATGGGGCTGAAAAGCTATTTTGATTCGGATAAGGAAACCCAATGGAAAGCCCTTAAGAAATCAACCATCGTAAGCCTCGGTTTGCTGCTTTTATTGCTGGTTTGCAAAGGGATGTTCCGTTTTACGAGTATCAATGATGAAGGTATGGATCCTGCTTTTATTGATGCGATCGTCCAGGACAGGAAAGACCTTTATTCTTCAGATTTATGGCGTTCGATATTGCTTATTCTTGCATCCGCCGGAATTTTGTGGATGTATATGAAAGGTAAGCTTTCTAATATGATCGCCGTAATCCTGGTCGGTGTATTGATGGTTGGTGATTTGATTCTGGTTGATAAAAGATATGTAAACGCGGATAAGTTTGTTGATAAATATCAGGTAGAGCACCCGTTTGAACCCTCACCGGCAGACCAGGAAATACTAAACGACAAGAGCAGTTACCGCGTATATGATATACAAGGCCGAATGCAGGCCAAAGCATCCTATTTTCACAAGTCTATCGGCGGTTATAGTGCCGTAAGGCCAAGAAGGCTCGACGAGGTTATCGATTATCAGATTGACACCAAACTAAACAAGCTTGCTGACATTATTGATCCTGAAACATTGGGACTGAAAGTCAGTATTCCCGCATTGGACATGCTGAACGTGAAATACCTTATTGTCGCTACTCGCGATGGCGAGCTGCCTGTGACAAATCCTTTTGCCAACGGCAATGCCTGGTTTGTGTCTTCTGTTAAAACCGTCGCTTCCGCAGATGAGGAAATGAAAAGCCTCACGAATGACCTTAAAAACGAGGCGGTTGTCAATACCAAAGCATTCCCGGAGTTTAAGAATAAGGCGTTCGCCAAAGACAGTACAGCATCCATCAAGCTCGAAGTCTCAAAATCAAATTACCTGAAGTACAAGACACAGAATGCCGGAAACGGGTTGGCTGTATTCTCTGAAATCTATTACCCGAAAGGCTGGAATGCCTATCTTGATGGTAAACTGACCAATCATTTCCGTGCAGATTACGTGCTGCGCGCTATGGAACTTCCCGCGGGGACACACACTGTCGAGTTCAAATTTGAACCACAGGTGGTGAAAACCGGAAGTATGATCGCGCTTGCAAGTTCTGCCTTGATGCTTTTGCTGCTGATAGGAGGGATTTATGCAGAAACAAAAAAGCGGAAGCAAAATAACAAAGCTGCCTAAAAACCGACACCATTGGAAACCGGGCCTCAAAAAGTACTGATTATTACATACTATTGGCCGCCTGCCGGTGGACCGGGCGTACAGCGTTGGCTCAAGTTCGTCAAATACCTTCCTGATTTTGGGATTACCCCGGTGGTGTATATTCCGGATAATCCAACCTATCCGATTGTAGATGAGGGCTTGATGCAGGATGTTTCCGATAAAGCCATCATTGTAAAGCATAAAATAATTGAGCCTTATGGTCTCGCGACCGCTTTTTTGGGTAAGAAAAGCAAAAAAATCAGTGCCGGGATTATTCCGCACCAGAAGAAACAATCTTTCGTCGAAAAGCTGATGCTTTGGATACGCGGCAATATCTTCATTCCCGATGCACGTTTCCTCTGGGTAAAGCCATCGACAGCCTTTCTGTCCGATTATATCGTTGAAAATGATATCAAAACGATTATTACTTCAGGACCGCCGCATAGCCTGCACCTGATCGGACTTGGATTAAAGAAAAGGCATCAAATAAACTGGGTTGCCGATTTCCGTGATCCATGGACTACAATTGGCTATCATAAAGCATTAAAATTATCTTCTTATGCCGCAAACAGGCATAAGAAACTGGAACAGCAGGTACTAAATACTGCTGATGTAATTCTGGTGACCAGCAACACTACAAAATTTGAATTTGAAGCGCTGACCTCAAAGCCGATTGAAGTCATTACGAATGGCTACGATGAAGAAAAAACAGGAAAACAACAACCCGACGAAAAATTTACTGTAGCCCATATTGGCTCTTTTTTATCTGAAAGAAATCCGCAGATATTATGGCAGGTCCTCAGGGAATTGGTTGATGAAAATCCGTCGTTTGCAACCGACTTTGAGCTTAAGCTTATCGGTGCAGTCAGCCGCGAAGTGCTTGATTCGATTGCTTACTATAATTTGAATTCCCATTTAAATAATATCGGTTATATCTCTCATAAAGAAGCGGTTATTCATCAAAGAAAATCTCAGGTATTGCTGTTAATTGAGATCAATTCAGAAGATACCAAAAGCATTATTCCGGGCAAGCTGTTCGAATATATGGTTTCCGAAAGACCTATCATTGGTATCGGTCCTGAAGGCTCAGACTTTGCTTCCATACTGACCGAAACCAATACCGGAAAATTTTTCCGATATCACGATAAAGAACAGCTTAAGGATGCCATTCTGGCCTACTATAATCTGTATAAGCAAAATAACCTTAAAGTATTTCCGGTTGGACTGCAGCAGTATTCACGTAGAAACCTTACAGCGAGGCTCGCGACGCTATTAACCAATATCAACCGCTGATATGGGAATCGTCATCAGGCAATCATTAAGCAACGTTGTGATCACATATTTCGGGTTCGGGATCGGCGCGATCAATGCAATGTTCCTGTACACAACTTTCCTGTCGCAAACGAACTACGGCATTGTCAGTTTCCTGCTTTCCGCCGCGAATATCCTGATGCCCATTATGGCTTTGGGTGCGCACAATTCTTTAATCCGCTTCTTTGCCTACTGTAAATCCGAGGAACAACGCGAACGCTTCCTGAGTTTTATGCTGTGGTTGCCGCTACTGCTTGTTATCCCAATCTGTACTGTCGGTTATGTCTTTTATGATGAAATCGCCGACTTACTCACCGAAAAGCCTGAAGCAAGGCATTATATGTGGCTGATAGCCCTTATTGGCTTCTGTATGGCCTATTTTGAAATATTCTATGCCTGGGTAAAAGTCCACATGAAATCCGTTTTCGGGAACTTCATCAGCGAAGTGCTGGTCAGGGTCTTGGTCATGACGATGCTCATTGCGGTGCATTTCAACATCATGCAGGAACAAACGTTCATCTATTGCCTTGCGGCGGCATACGGACTGCAATTGCTTGCGATGATGGTGTATGCGTTTAAAATCAGGATGCCGAAGTTTACGCTGGCATTGCCTGAAAATGCGAAAGAAGTGCTTACGTATTCAACACTGATCATCGTTTCGGGCAGCGTCGCCACCTTATTGCTCGATTTTGACAAGGTGATGATTCCGTTCTACAAGAAATGGGACGACAACGCCGTGTATTCACTCGCCATATTCATTGCCACGGTCATTGTGGTGCCGAGCCGTGCCATGCTCCAGATTATCTACCCGATCACCGCCAGGCTGATGAGCGAAAGGAAAATGGATGAAGTCAATGAGCTGTATAAGAAAAGCGCCATTACGCTACAGGTGTTTGGCGGATTGATCATGCTCGGGATTTTCCTGAACATCCACCAGATGTACCTGATTATTCCCGGAGATTATGCGTCAGGAACCATGGCAGTATTTCTTATCGGAATGTCAAAATTCTATGATGTCATATTGGGAAATAATAACGCGATTATCCTGAATACCAGATATTACCGATGGGCGCTATTGATGGGTGTGCTGACGGTAGTGCTGATGATTGGGCTCAATATGCTGCTCATTCCGTTATACGGCATCAACGGATCGGCGCTCGCTACGCTGATTACGGTAATCATTTACAATTCCGTGAAGTTGTTTTTTGTCGTAAAGAAACTCGATTTGTTTCCGTTTACGCTGAATACGCTCAAATCATTCGCCATCATCCTGATTACTTTCCTGGCTTTTTACTTTTGGGAATTCCCTTTCCATCCGTTTATGAATATCATACTCAAATCGGTATTGATTACGGGGGTGTATGTGTATTTGAATTACAAGTTGGCCATTTCTTCAGAGATTAATGACCTGATTGACCAGACTTTGGCGAAATTGAAGCTGAAGTAATCTTTCTTTTCTTTAGGGTACTCACTGTCTGAAAGCGGATTTTCATTCGCCAGCCTGGTGTTTACGCTATTTCAACCGTTATTTCTTCTATCCCATCCGTTACTCCTTTTAGGGGCCTCGTCGCCGGCTCTAGGGAGCTCGTTGCCGGCTCTAGGGAGCTCGTTGCTTCCTCTAGGGAACCCGTCGCCGGCTCTAGGGACCTCGTTGCTTCCTCTAGGGAGCTCGTCGCCGCAAATTTTTGTTAATGTTAAAGAAATCCGGTGATGTTAATTTTCGTTGTTCCCAATCAGGATAAAATATGGTCTGATTTTCGTACATTAGGCTGTACCGGAAATAATAATTTTAAACCCAATAATCCCATGAAAAAGAAAGAAAACAAAAACGCTTCAGTATTTGAAAGGTTTGCGTCTAAAGTCACCAAAGCCACCGGAAGCACACCAGCGTTTCTGGGGGCTTTTGCCATAGTTCTGATCTGGGCGCTCACCGGTCCGCTTTTTGATTATTCTGAAACCTGGCAGCTTGTTATCAATACCGGCACTACGATCATCACTTTCCTGATGGTTTTCCTGATACAGAAAGCGCAGAATAAGGATTCGATGGCGATACAGCTCAAATTGAATGAACTGGTCGCCTCGCACGAGTTCGCGAGCAATCGCCTTGTGGACGTAGAAGATTTGTCTGAAGCGGAAATGAAAGTGCTCCAAAAGTATTATGTGATGCTAAGCCAATTGTCAAAAAAGGAAGACAGCCTGCAGCACTCGCATTCCATTGATGAAGCAAAAGAGACGCATGAGTTAAAAAAAGCCGTTAAAAAGAAAAAGAAAAAAAATACGGGATTATAATTTTTCCTTTAGGTACTTTCCGGTGATGGAGGCCTTGTTTTTGATGATTTCCTCGGGAGTGCCTTCAGCCAATAATTTTCCACCGTTTTCACCACCTTCAGGGCCGAGATCAATAACCCAGTCCGCACATTTGATCAGGTCCAGGTTGTGTTCAATCACAATGATGGAATGGCCTTTGTCAATCAGGGCGTCAAATGAAGCCATGAGCTTATTGATATCGTGGAAGTGAAGTCCTGTCGTAGGCTCATCAAACACAAACAACGCTTTTTCTTTTGTAGCCCCTTTAACCAGGAAAGACGCCAGCTTGATGCGCTGGGCCTCGCCACCGGAAAGGGTAGAGGAGGACTGCCCCAATTGAACATATCCCAAACCGACATCCTGTAGCGGCTGTAGTTTCTGGATGATTTTTGTCTGTTTTGCTTTGGTAAAAAAGTCAATCGAATCATCAATCGTCATTGTGAGGATGTCGTCAATATTTTTTCCTTCAAAATTGACTTCGAGGATTTCCTTCTTAAAGCGTTTCCCATTGCAGGTATCACATTGCAACTGCACGTCGGCCATAAAAACCATTTCTACATTGATGGTTCCTTCACCTTTACAGGTTTCGCAGCGTCCGCCATCTACATTAAATGAAAAATGCTTGGCCTGATAACCCCGTATTTTTGATAATTTTTCTTTGGCATACAAATCCCTGATGTCGTCATAAGCCTTGATATAGGTAACGGGATTCGATCTTGAGCTTCTGCCAATTGGATTTTGATCAACATATTCGATGTGCTGAATTTTATGATAATAGCCCCGCATTTCGGTAAATTGTCCTGCTTTTTCTCCTACACCTTCAAGCTTCTTCTGCATCGCAGGGAACAATATCTTTTTAACCAACGTGCTTTTGCCGCTTCCGGAAACCCCGGTGATGACGGTCAGCATTTCCAATGGGAACTTCACATCGACGTCCTTGAGGTTGTTTTCCCTGGCGCCCAGGATTTCAATATAAGTGCTTGACTTTCGTCTGTTTCTCGGTACCCTGATTTCGAGATCACCATTAAGGTATTTGGCGGTGAGGGAATCAGATTTCAGGATGGTGTCATAATCGCCCTGTGCCACCAGCCTTCCGCCATGGGTTCCTGCTTCCGGGCCAATGTCGATAATCACGTCGGCAGCACGCATAATATCCTCATCGTGTTCTACAACAATAACAGTATTTCCCAGATCACGAAGCGAAATCAAGACCTTAATCAGTCTTTCAGTATCCTTGGGATGGAGGCCAATACTGGGTTCATCGAGAATATACATCGACCCTACAAGGCTGCTTCCGAGTGATGTAGCGAGATTGATGCGCTGCGATTCCCCACCGGAAAGTGTCGCAGAATTTCGGTTAAGCGTAAGATAATCCAGTCCAACCTCACTTAAGAATCCAAGCCGGTTGTTGATTTCGATCAACAGGCGTTTGGCTACTTTCTGGTCAAATTCCGATATTTTTAAACCTTTGAAATAATCCACCAGATTTTTTATCGGCATATCGACCAAATCGGAAATTGTTTTGCCGGCAATTTTGATATTTGAGGCTTCCGGCCTTAGCCTTTTCCCCTTACAGGCATAACACTTGGTTTTTCCGCGGTACCGTGAAAGCATGACGCGGTTTTGGATTTTATAATTTTTTTCCTCAAGTTCCTTAAAGAAGTCGCGCAGGCCTGTAAAATGTTTGTTGCCGCTCCAGAGCAGCTCTTTCTGCGCTTCGGTCAGCTGGTAATATGGCTTATGAATAGGAAAATCGAACAGATACGCACTATTGACCAGCACATCGCGATACCAGCTCATGCTTTCACCACGCCAGGCATAAACGGCGTTTTCGTAGATAGACAAGGCAGTATTCGGCACAACCAGGTCCTCGTCAATTCCGATGATGTTTCCATAACCTTCACATACCGGGCAGGCACCATAGGGGTTGTTGAAGCTGAACAAATGTACGTTGGGCTCCGGGAAAGTAATGCCATCCAGTTCAAAATTATTACTGTAGGAAATCCGCTTTCCGGAATCAGCATCCTGAAGGGCGCATTTGCCCTTTCCTTCATAAAAAGCGGTCTGTACGGCATCGGAGAGCCGGTTATAGAATTCTTCGTCTTCCTTTACTACGATACGATCCACGACGAGCATGACTTCTTTTCCGTTAAAAGAAACTTCCTTAATGTCATCGAGCCTCAGCATCTCGTTGTCGGCTAAAATCCTTGCGAAACCCTGTTGGAGCAGTACGCCAAGTTTCTCCTCGATGCTGCGGTCTTTTTCGGGAAACACCGGAGCAAGCAGTAGCCAGCGGCTATCTGCAGCAAATTCTTTTATTTCATTGACAACATCGGTGACCGTGTCTTTTTTTACTTCTTTTCCTGAAACGGGCGAAAAGGTTTTGCCGATACGGGCGAAAAGCAATTTCATATAGTCATAAATTTCTGTCGACGTGCCCACGGTAGAGCGGGCATTCGTAGTATTTACTTTCTGCTCAATCGCTATTGCGGGCGCAATCCCTTTAATATACTCCACTTTTGGTTTGTCGAGCCTGCCCAGAAACTGCCGCGCATAGGAGGAAAGGCTTTCAACATAACGGCGCTGTCCTTCAGCATATAAAGTGTCAAAGGCCAGGCTTGATTTTCCGGAGCCTGATAAGCCGGTTATGACCACCAGTTTATTGCGCGGGATAGCAACGTCAAGATTTTTGAGATTGTGTACCTGTGCACCTTTTATAATGATATTTTTCTTGGGTTCTGCGGAAGCGATATCGGATTTCATGGAGTAAAAAGCAATTTCCACAAAGGTAATCATTATGCTTTGAAATGCCGCAAAAGGGGCGATTCCAAATTATAAGCAAAAGAAGGTGTTATGACAGTTAAGATTACATTTTTCCGATTTGACTGATATTTTTTAACATAATTGAAAGCACTTTTTATTATTTGGCAGAAAAAGTGTTAAATTTTGAGACAGTGTTTGGAAATTAATTTTTTTTTACGCAACATTTGGTTGTAAATAATCCTAAACACCAAAGGCCTATATTAAAAAATTACTTTTTAGATCACCAACTCAATTTCAATCAAAAACTAAAAAGTTAATTTTATGGCTAATGTTCAAACCCCGGACGCTTTATTGTTAAAGAGCTATGTAGCAGGTGACGAAAATGCTTTGGCTACATTAATTAAGAGACACCAATCCAAAATCTACGGATTTATCTATTCCAAAGTCTCCGACAGGGATATCGCTGATGATATCTTTCAGGATACTTTCATTAAAGTGATCAAGACTTTAAAATCCAATTCCTATAACGAAGAGGGTAAGTTCCTGCCCTGGGTGATGCGCATCGCACACAACCTCATTGTAGATCATTTCAGGAGAAACAAAAAGATGCCGATGTCAAGGGATACTGAGGAATATTCAGTGTTCACGTATATGTCGGACAACGAGCCAAACATCGAGGCTCGGATGATTACCAATCAGATTGAAAAAGACCTCCAGAAACTGATTATGGAATTGCCTGACGACCAGCGTGACGTGCTGATGATGCGTATTTATCAGGATCTGAGTTTTAAGGAAATCTCTGACCTGACAGGCGTTAGCATCAATACAGCGCTCGGCCGTATGCGTTATGCACTGATGAACCTCAGGAAAATAATTGAGAAAAATAAAATAATTTTAACGAATTAAATACTAAGAGATAATTTGCTGCGTTCTAATGGAAACTAAACAGATCCATTATGGCGAAAATTTACTCTAAGAAAACATTAGCAACTCCAAAAATGCAACCTAAAAAAGAGACGGTTTCCTTTTTATTAAATTATTCGAAAGCGTTAAGCTATATCAAAGTAGGTAAGATCAAGATTGAGAATATTGCTAATTGATTAAAAATCCCGCCCGGTGTAAGACAGGGCGGGATTTTTTTATTAACTGAAAAAGAAAGCTCATGAAAAATTTGTTTGGACTTCTTTCGATTTTTTTACTGGTTTCCTGTTCCCAGGATGACACAGATTATATTGACCCCAGTGTTGATTATTATAAATTTTCTGCTGCCGATAAGAAAAACCTGATTGATTCGAGTGTCAAAGAGGGAAAGACAATTACCTATAAGAATCAGCGCAACGAAAGCCTTTCATACCAAGTTGCTTACAAATATATCGCCAGGAGGGAGAACGGACACGGTACTTTTTCGGGCGGAAATTTTCTTATGAATTACTATGACGAACAATATACGCAAATGCAGCTGACAACAGATACGGACAATTACGCAGACCTGCAGATTAGTATCGTTAAAACAAGTAATTCGGGAATGAAAATTGATTTCAATTTCAATTTGTGGAACGTTAACGGCTATGCTTTTGGCAGCGACGATCGTCTCCATTTCTTTTTCCCTCAAAACGGCACCCCAATGACGGTTAATGGGACTGAATACAAAAAGGTTGTTACCTTGCAATCGGGTAGCAACGAAGTTAATCCGGGCGATCCAAATGCCAGAGTCAACAAACTATATTATGATATCAATAAAGGGATTATTGGTTTTGACGATATTGATGGCAGTCAATGGCGGATTGTCAACTAGTTCTTTTTCGGTTTTTCATTCAGTGTCTTCAGCATCTGCCTGCTTCCAACCGTATTGGTGATGACGTCCTTTTCCTGAGTCCAGCCGCGGGCAGGTGAATACTCCCTGCCATACCAGATAATCTGAAGGTGTAGTTTATTCCACGACGATTCCGGGAATATCTTTTTGGCATCTTTCTCTGTTTGTATCACATTTTTCCCGTCAGACAATCCCCAGCGGTACATTAATCTGTGAATATGGGTGTCTACCGGAAAAGCCGGTACACCAAAAGCCTGTGACATCACCACGCTTGCGGTTTTATGCCCTACGGCGGGTAAGGATTCCAAAGCTTCAAAACTTTGCGGCACCTTCCCATCATATTTTTCAATCAGGATTTCAGACAAACCGTGAATCCCTTTGGATTTCATAGGGGAAAGCCCGCACGGGCGAATGATTTCCTTAATTTCTTCGACTGACATCTTCACCATATCATACGGATTATCAGCTTTTGCAAAAAGTATTGGTGTAATCTGATTCACACGTACATCGGTGCACTGCGCTGAAAGCAATACGGCAATCAATAGGGTATAGGCGTCCTTATGGTCTAATGGAATGGGGATGGTTGGGTAGAGTTCATCCAGTTTTTCCATTATGAAAATGGCTTTTTCGGCTTTAGTCATATAAAATTAAAAGTTTAAGGTTTAAAGTTACTGGTTTAATACAAAGTGTGTGTAACTTTATGCCTGAAACTTTAAACAAAAAACAATGACGACGTTGCAAAAAGGTGACAAAGCACCAGATTTTTCTGTTACCGATCAGGACGGAAAAACACACAGCCTTGCTGATTATCATGGAAAAAAACTGGTTATTTTCTTTTACCCGCAGGCGGACACACCGACCTGTACCAAAGAAGCCTGTAACCTCAGGGATAATTATGAACGTTTTTTACATCTTGGGTATGAGGTTTTGGGCGTCAGCCCTGATTCCATGAAAAAGCAGGCGAAATTCAGGATAAAGTATGATCTGCCCTATGCGCTGATTGCTGACGAGGACAAAACAATGATCAATGCATTTGGTGTCTGGGGACCGAAGAAATTTATGGGAAGGCTGTTTGACGGAATTCACCGTACGACTTTTGTCATTGATGAAAATGGGACAATTGATGAAGTAATTACCGATGTAAAGAGTAAGGAACATGCCGACCAGATACTTAAATAGTGGCAGTAAACAGCAACAGTTTGCAGTAAAGCTAAATAAACACAAAAGCCGGAAATAATATCCGGCTTTATTTTTTATAATTATAGTCAATAACTGCTAACTGCCGCAGTTTGCTGAACACTATTTACTCTCCTCAAGAACCTTATTCGGGTCAAACCCAAAAAGCTGGTGCTGCTTGATCAATTCCGCGATACCACTAGGCAACATGCCTTCCCAGCCTGGTTTACCGTTTCCAATCATTTTCAATACCTCCCTTGAAAATACCTCGAGCGTATGTGGATCAAAATCATCAATATCAACCACTTTGCCATTGAACTTAAAGAATTTATACAATTCTTTCATCCTTGGATGAACTTTCAGGTTCTCTGAGTTAATGATTTCACCGTCCTCGCCCAGCATTGGGTACAAAAATACCTTAAGGTCGCGATAGAACAATTTTCCAAAGGCTTCGAGGATTCCGCCACTCAGGTGTCTGTAATATTTCTCATCAAAAATGTCAACAAGGTTGTTTACACCCATCGCCAGTCCCATACGGGCTTTGGTATAATTGGAGAAATATTCCACCACTTTATAGTATTCCTGGAAATTGGAAATCATGACCGTCTGGCCTAGTGAACAAAGTAATTCCGCACGGTCCATGAAATCCCTTTCATCAATCTCACCATCAGAGCGTAAGTTTGAAAGCGTGATTTCAAAAACAACCAGTGTATTTTCTTTTTCAACCTTGTTTTCCTCAAGGAACATTTTATATGATTTCTCATACATGTCCATGTTTACCTTTGTTACCGGCCTGAAACTGCCGCGAAGCGCAAGGATATTTTTCTTGTAAAGGATGGCGGCGGGAAGGATATTGTTCCCATCAGGATCAAACATTACGGCATCGGTCATGCCATTCTTAACCAGCTGAAGACTCATCAAACGGTTGTCAATATTGGCAAAACGGGGACCGGAGAAGTTAATGGTGTCAATTTCCAATTGGTCTTTGTCCAAATGATCGTACAGATATCGTAAAAGCCTCTTGGGATCGTTGTACTTGTAAAAAGCACCATAAATCAGGTTTACTCCAAGAATTCCGAGGGTTTCCTGCTGCAATCTCGCATCGGTTTCCTTAAATCGGATGTGTATGATGATTTCATTGTAATCTTCGTCAGGTTCAATCTGATAGCGGATACCTACCCAGCCGTGACCCTTAAATTGCTTGGCAAAATCAATGGTGGCAACGGTATTGGCATAACTGAAAAACATTTTGTTGGGATGTTTTTCGCGGCTCAGTCGCCTTTCAATGAGGTTAACCTCATGCGAAAGCATTTTCTTAAGCCGGCTTTCGGTTACATAACGGCCATCGTCCTCTACGCCATAAATGGCATCACTAAAGTCCTTGTCATAAGCGGACATCGCCTTTGCAATAGTACCGGAAGACCCGCCCGACCTGAAAAAGTGACGTACCGTTTCCTGTCCTGCACCGATTTCCGCGAATGTCCCATAAATGTTTTCATTCAGATTTATCCGCAGCGCCTTATCTTTAGTAGAAGGAATTTGTTCGATGACCTTGTCACCTTTTAATTTTATTTCAATATCCATTGTGAATCACTATATACTTTACAAAGTTAATAAAATAGGGCTTTTACAAAAGATAATTGTTTTATTTTTGTGAAAATTTAACGGACTTGAAAGTATATTTTTTGGGTACAGGTACCTCGCAGGGCATTCCCGTAATCGGGAGCAATCACCCTGTCTGCAAAAGCACTGATCCTAAAGACAGACGCCTTCGTGTTTCGGTTTGGATTTCCTGGGAGGACACCTCGTTGGTCATTGATTGCGGACCGGATTTCCGCCAGCAGATGCTAACCTCCGGTTGCGACCGCATCGACGCTTTCTTTTTTACCCATGAGCATTCCGATCATACGGCAGGACTGGATGACATCAGGCCGTTTAATTTCAGGCAGGGGCCGATTCCCTTATATGCGCATACCCGCGTCATTGAGAACCTGAAAAGGCGCTATGATTACATATTCGAAACGGAAAATAAGTATCCCGGTGCACCGTCAGTAGCAGTGCACGAAGTAAGGAACCAGCCGTTTACTTTCGGGCGAAAAAAAATCATCCCGATTAACGCATACCACGGTACACTTCAGGTCTTCGGATACCGCATCGATGAATTCGCGTATCTGACCGATGTGAAAACCATCGCGCCGGAGGAAGTTGAAAAACTGAAAGGTGTAAAAGTCATCGTAATTAACGCGTTGCGTAATGAGCCGCATGAAACACACTTTAACCTGCAGGAAGCGCTGGATTTCGTAGCGCTCGTTAATCCGGAGCGGACATACCTGACGCACATCAGCCACCTTTTCGGGTTTCACAATGATGTACAGCAAAACCTGCCTCAAAATGTTTTTTTAGCCTACGATAATTTAGAAATCAATATTTAAAACCAATGAAAAAATCCATTTTCCTTTACTTATTTATCCTTGCCGTTTTGATGAACGTCTTTACTTATATGTACTACAGTAAAGAGAACACATTCCAGAAAGACCAGCTCGCTAAAACCACCAAAGTACTTTCAGACAGCGTGTCGCTGTTGAAGGGCAGGCTGGTGGACGCCGATTATTTTTCCCTCGAAACGAACCAGCAGGCGCAGGATTATTTTGAAAATGATGCCACAGGAGAATTCCTTTCCCCGGAAAAGCTCATTCCGTATGTAAAAGAGAAACTGATAGAATATAACGACGATCCAAATGGCAATAAGTTTGTTGGTTTTGATAAAATGGATGGAAAGAAGTTCATCATAAACCACGTTAAGGTATTAAATCACCGTTGGATTATCGCGGATTTCAACAATACCGATATCTGGGGCGAAGTGTTGCTCAAATATTTCATCAATGATGATAAGTCGGTTGATTTTGAAACTGCAGAATCTCTGGTATACGCCAAATGATTAAAAGCTCCGTGAGGAGCTTTTTTTATGTTGACTGCAACCAGTCTTTTAAATCATAAAAGTTTTTCGGGGACACCCCGTGGCCTATCGGGTATTCATGGTACACATTTTCAATACCCAGTGAATCCAGTACATCCGGTGCTTTTCTGGCCCAGTCAAC
Organism: Erythrobacter sanguineus; assembly: GCA_943367895.1. GTDB lineage: Bacteria > Bacteroidota > Bacteroidia > Flavobacteriales > Flavobacteriaceae > Flavobacterium. The sequence continues at coordinate 15,571 of CALRKC020000006.1, forward strand.
CGGAATAACCTGATCGACGGTCCCGTGCGACACGAACATCTTCAGGTTGCCGAAGTCATTTGTGGTATAATTCTCAGCGATGATCTCTGTACTCAGGTAACCGCTTAAGGCAGCCACACGTTTTATTTTGTGGGGATAGGATAAGGCCGCGGCATAACTCAGGATGCTTCCCTGACTGAAACCTATTAAAGTGACGTCATTTTCATCGATAGGGTAAGCCGCAATGGCTTCTTCAATAAATTTCATCAATAATTCCCTGGACTGCCTTGCCTGTACATAATCCGAAAACTTATTCTGGTCGGCATCAAAATTAATGGCATACCAGGCGTAGCTTCCGTACATCAAATCATAAGGCGCGCGCACTGAAATTACATAATAGTCGTCGGGCAGTTCTGCAGCAAATGAAAAAAGATCTTCCTCATTGCTCCCATAACCGTGAATAAGCAGCAATAAAGGATTTTTATCCTTCTTAATTTTTGGTTCACGAACCAGATGGTGTAATGAAAAACTCATGAAATGCTTTTAAATGCTTTTTGAAAAAATTTACCCAACAGCGGTACAGGCGTAACATCGCCGCGGATGGCACTGAAAATCGAGTACGCCCAAAGGATGGAGATGAAAATCCACATAGAGGTCGCAATCATCATATTGTTGAAATTACTGATGATCAGCCCCAGTGAAATAAATGTCAGTGACAAGCCCAAAGCCTGCCTGATATGGAAGGAAGCGAATTTGTTCTTTTCCTCACTGTTCATCGACATCGCAATCACAACGCCAATAATCATAATATAGCCCGTAATAGCGGCCATTTTTCCTTTGTCAATAGTTTCCTGATCCATCATAA
>CALRKC020000007.1:0-15889 GCA_943367895.1 Erythrobacter sanguineus
AACAGGATATCAACGGTGAGAATTACAAGAAAAATATTTTTGGTTTTACGGTAGGTGCCGATCTCAATTTTGACCACCTCGTGATTTCAGCGCGTGGCGGATGGGACATCAGTAAAACCGACAGCGACGGTGACTCGTCAGATGTTAATTATAAAAACCAGGTATTGCAGCTGACAGTAGGTTATGCGTTTTAATTGGGAAATTTTGCTTTTGAAAAAGAAAATAAACGATTCATTAATTTAAATACAACTAAGATGAGTACAGGTAAAGTAGTTTTAGGAGCTCTCGCCGGATTAGCCGCCGGAGCCGTTTTGGGAATTCTATTCGCACCGGACAAAGGGTCGGCCACACGCGGAAAAATCGCGAAAAAGGGAAAGGATTCTGTTGATGGTTTAAAACAAAAATACAGTGATGTAGTGGACCAGATTTCTTCACGCTTTGAATCAGTAAAAGAGACTGCCTCAAATTTTTATGAAGAGGGAAAGGACATCGCGTCTGAAGCCAAATCAAGTGCTGCCAACGCAGTAAAATAATTCTAAATTTCAGGAATCATGAAAGATAAAGCAATGCTCGTCAGCGAACTTTTTGACAAGGCGGAGCAATATGGTAAAACCACCATCCAGCTCTACCGCCTTAAAGCGATTGACAAAGTTACCGATGTATTTGCATCAGTGGCTTCGAGAATCATTATCGCGGTCAGTATTGCTTTATTTTTCTTTTTATTGACTGTCGGACTTTCATTGTACATTGGCGACCTGCTGGGAAAAACATACTATGGTTTCTTTGTCATGGCGGGATTCTATTTGGTACTCACTACTATCCTGGTGTTCATCAGGAAGAAGCACATCGAGCTCCGTCTCAACAATTATGTGATCAAGGAAATTTTTAAAGAGAAAAAACGCGATGCAACCAATTAAAGACGACCAATCGCTGGGACAGGCCATTAAGGCGCTCGAATTTCAGCGGGAATCAGAATTTCAGGAGCTAAACAACCATTTTCACTATACGGTAGACGCCCTGAATCCAAAGAACATCATACGCGAGAAAATCCGGGAAATTACGGGTGGACCTACCCTGAAAAACAAGATCATTAAGTATGGTGCCGGCCTCCTTGGCGGATTTATTGCCCGAAAAGCAATCGTAGGAAGCTCCCATAATTTTTTTAAGAGAATACTCGGAACAGCGGCACAGGCAGCCGTATCAGGGTTGATCCTCAAAACACCGCTTTCGCCGAAACCAAAATCAGGTCGCGATTCGTTGATGGATTGATGAAAAATTACGCGTTCGGCAAATGTTTTTTTCGTAAAAGAACTTTTCTTACATTGTTCATCCAATTAATGCCGATGTCCCAAAAAACCGTTTTTGCTTCCCTGCTCTTCTTTATTTTTTCGTTCAGCGCGCACGCACAGGTGAAGCCTGTAGTGAAGGATTCTGCGGCGATGTATAAGAAGATTGAGAAATATTCCAAGCGGAGCAAATTCATGAAAAACCTGCATAAATTGATTTTCGAGCCCACTGAGGTCAAAAAATCAAACCCCATCCGTAAACCAAAGAAAAGGAAGTACAAGGCTTTTGAAGGAAAAATTATCCGCAGGATTGAAGTAAGCACTTACGATCCTTTCGGTTATTCTGTTACAGATACCACCAAAAGGCCGAAAAGCTGGGCTGAAAAAGCGGGAAACCGATTTCATGTAAAATCCAGCCAGCTCGCTATTCGAAACATACTCTTAATTAAGAAAAACAAGCCCCTAGACACATTGCTTGTTCGCGAATCTGAGCGTTTGGTACGTTCCCAGAGGTTTGTAAGCAGTGTATTCATAGATGCCGAAGCCATACCCGGAAGTCCCGATTCTGTTGACGTGTATGTACGCGTGCTGGATTCATGGAGCCTTATTCCACGCGGATCGTTGTCGGCATCAAGGACTTCGATAGAGCTCGAGGAACGAAACTTCCTGGGCTCAGGACATCAGTTCGAAAATCAGTTCACCAATAGGATTAATGATGGGAAAAACGCGTACCGGATGAAATATACGGTTCCTAATATCATGAATTCCTTTGTCAAAACAACTTTCCTATACCAGATTGACCTCGACGGTTATTATGGCAAAAGCCTGAATGTAGAGCGTCCTTTTTATTCTCCCTATACGAAATGGGCGGGCGGAGTTTATATAGACCTGCAGTTTCGTAAGGACTCGCTTCCCGACAAGGACATGAACTATGCCCGTCAGAATCTCAAGTATTATTCTCAGGATTATTGGGGAGGCCATGCCATTCGGATATTCAACGGCAATACCGAAGATGAGCGTACCACCAATCTAATTCTCGCAGCACGTGCACTACATGTGCAGTTTCGTGAAAGCCCCGAAATCGCCTATGATTCTATTAATTTTTTTAGTGGTGAAAAGTTTTACCTGGGCGGTATCGGAATTTCATCACGGCAGTTCGTTGAAGACAAATATCTTTTCAATTATGGTATTGTTGAAGATGTTCCGGTCGGTAAAATATACGGCATTACCGGGGGTTATCAGTTCAAGAATGATCGCGAGCGCTTTTATCTGGGCGGACGAGCGTCATTCGGAAACTACTTTAAGTTTGGATACTTAAGCACAAACTTCGAATACGGTACTTTTTTAAGGGACGGCAAAGCAGAGCAAACCGCATTCTCGTTCCAGGCTACTTATTTTACCAATCTGATTGAAAGCGGCAAATGGAAATTCCGGCAATTTATAAAACCACAGGTAATTCTGGGCACCAATCGGCTGAATTCCATTGGCGATCGACTCACAATTAATGAAAGCAGCGGATTTCAGGGAAATAACGGCGCCGGATTTCAGGGAAATAACAGTGCTGGCATCCGCGGATTCAACAGCGCCATTTACGGCACTAAAAAACTGGTACTAAGCTTACAGACGCAGGCGTATTCCCCTTGGAACCTATGGGGTTTCCGGTTGAACCCGTATTTAAATTATACCGCTGCCATGATCGGCAACGACCGTGTCGGACTGTCGAAAAGCAAGGTATATTCAAGCCTCGGTATCGGATTCATAATCAGTAATGACTACCTCGTATTCAGTTCATTCCAGTTATCACTGGCTTACTATCCAACCATTCCGGGTGAAGGCACAAACATCACCAAAACCAACACCTTCGAAACCGAAGATTTCGGACTGCAGGATTTTGAACTTGGGAAACCGCGTACGATTATTTACAAGTAGCTGTCAGGAAATTTGCCGGAATTAATATTTATTAATCTTCATTAATGATACGCTGACCCGTAACCGTTATGTGGATTATACAATCATTAACAGTAATTCCGTAAGGGCTTTCACTCAAAAGTTTCTGACATTTACATTCGGATAATTAATAAACCTGAAACTACCTTTCAGTGAAAATCGTTATCATCACCATTTTATTACTAATAGCTTCATCGATTAAGAAGAAAGCCTATCAAATAAAAAAAAACAATTATGAAAAACTTAAGGATTGCCATTGCCATGATCTGTATTGCCTGCTTCTCAGCAAATGCGCAGATAACCGTAAACGTAAATACTGTAACCGAACCAAAGCCTGTAGTGGTAAGATATTACTATCTTCCGGAAGCGCAGGCTTATTATGATGCTGATCGTAAAACCTACATTTACAGGACTGCTGGAAAGTGGACTCGCGTAAAAAAGTTACCACCCGGACAGGCGAAAAAAGTACGATGGATTAAGCTTAGCAATTACAACGGTTCCACACCATACAATGATTTCGAAACACATCGCGTGACCTATGCTAAAGTTGTTGCAAAACCCGGTAAGGTGCATCACAAGAAAGTAAAAGTCCATAAAAAGAAATAATAAATCAAGCCCCTTTATGGGGCTTTTTCTGTTAATCAAACGCCCTGATTTGCTGAGTAATAGTATATTGGATATGGTAGTAGGCAATTAAACTCCGGAGGCGGACTTTAGAAATCGGCTTTCGATGCTTTTTTTGTTGCAGGCTAAACCATTTGACGGTGCGGTCGTCTTACCACGAAAAAAAATCGGTTTACCTGATCTTTAAAATTTACTATTATGAAAACCTCCAAACTGGTATTAGCCTTTAGTTGTTTGCTGGGTTTATCTGCCGTTGCACAGGGAACTGCAAATTCCAATACCCGTGGTAATACAGTATTGGCAAAACCTGCTTTGGCAAGAGATTACTGTCTTCCTGATAGCCCTCCTTATTATGATATGACGAGCAAACGCTATATATATGTGGTTAATGGCAAACAGGTGTATGTCAAACACCTGCCCGGCAAGTATAAAAGATACCCTTATTACAAAAGCCGAAGATTGAAAATTGCAGGTTATCGTAGCCTAAATCCTTATGCTTATTATGAAAGGCACAATCGTGTATATGGAAGGATGGGAAATGTTGTTTACAAAAAACCGGCACGTGTTGCCGTTTTTAAAAAATACGGTCGCGGTCGCGGATATGGTCACCGCAGGCAATGACAAACACAAAGAGCTTCCTTTACGGAGGCTTTTTTGTTAAACAAAGGGCAATGCCATCACTGATTTGATATTATTGGGTATATTTGGCAGCCATCAAAATCAGGAAAAAAAAATGCAAAAAATCAGCTTTTTACTGCTTTTTATATTTTTATATAACAACAATGCCCAGGCGCAGCAACCTGTAAAACCTAATGTCGCAGACATTTATTCGCAAATCCGGAAACTCAACGTACTAGGTACTGTACTCTATATCGCAGCACATCCTGATGACGAAAATACAAGACTGATTTCCTATTACGCCAATGAAAAAAAATACCGTACCGGCTATTTATCGCTAACGCGCGGTGATGGAGGGCAGAATCTGATTGGACCTGAACTCAGGGAATTGCTTGGTACCATTCGTACACAGGAATTACTCGAAGCGCGAAAGATTGATGGCGGAGAACAGTTCTTTTCACGCGCGAATGACTTCGGCTATTCAAAAAACCCCGATGAGACTCTCAACATCTGGGACAAGCAGCAGGTACTGAGCGATATCATCTGGCAAATCAGGAAATTCCAGCCTGACGTAATCATCAACCGTTTTGACCACCGTACACCCGGAACCACACACGGACATCATACCGCTTCAGCGATGCTCAGTTTTGAGAGTTTTGACCTGACGAATGATCCGAAGTCCTTTCCGGAACAATTGAAATACGTGCGCCTATGGCAGCCTAAAAGAATGTTCTTTAATACATCATGGTGGTTTTACGGCAGTAAGGAGAAATTCGAGCAGGCAGACAAGACCAATATGTACAGCCTTCAGACAGGTGTTTATTTCCCGATGTCAGGAAAATCAAATCAGGAGATTGCAGCGCTGAGCCGAAGCCGCCATCAGTCACAGGGATTCGGAAGTACCGGTACGCGTGGCGAGGAGACGGAATATCTTGAATTCATCAGGGGCGATAAGACCGAAAATAAATCAGATATTTTCGAGGGGATTGATACTTCATGGAATCGCGTCGAAGGCGGAAAGGCAATCGGACTACTGCTTGCTGAAGTAGAGAAAAACTTTGATTTTAAAAATCCCGCCGCGAGCATTCCCAATCTGGTAAAGGCATATCAGCTGATCCAATCACTCAATGAGGATCATTGGAAACCAATTAAATCAGAGGAAATCAGAAGGATTATCGCCGCCTGCTCCGGACTGTATGTTGAAGCGGTGACGAACATCCAGGAAACCACCCCCGGAAGCAAAGTAAAAGTGAAAGTGGAGGTAACGAACCGAAGTGCCGCCGACATGACTTTGTCTTCAATAACTTTTCTCCCAAACCAATTAGCCGTAGCTAAAAACGCACCGCTTAAAAACAATATTCCCTTCACGCTGGAGCAGGAAATTGAGCTGGGTCAACTGGCTTACACACAGCCCTATTGGCTGGATGAGAAGGGAACGGTCGGGATGTATAGCGTCGGTAACCAGTTGAATATTGGGAAACCTGATGTAATAAGGGAACTGAAAACGGTATTCAATATTATTGTTAACGGCGTCTCGATGCCGTTCGAAAGGGACATCGTATACAAATTCAATGATGATGTAAAAGGCGAAATATTCCGACCATTTGACATTGTTCCTGATGTCTCGGTTTCCATCCTCAATAAAGTCACCATTTTTAACAGTAAAAAATCAAAACGGGTTGAAGTTAAAATCAAGGCGGGTAAAGACGCTATCAAAGGAAAGCTCGTACTTGACGTCCCTGATGGCTGGAAAACAGTACCGCCTGAAACGGCGTTTGAATTAAAACAAAAAGGCTCAGAGCAAAGCTTTACGTTTGAAGTCTTTCCTCCGGCTAATGACGGTGAGGCGGTTGCCAAGGCGGTTGCCACGATCGATGGAAAAACGTTCAGTCAGGAACAAATCAACATTAACTACGACCACATTCCACGGCAGCAGGTACTGAAACCTGCGGAAGCACGTTTCATCAGACTTGAAATCAAGACCGGTGCCGAAAAAATCGCTTATATCATGGGTGCCGGCGACGAAGTCCCGAAAGGACTTATGCAGATGGGCTATTCAGTGACTGTATTGAAACCTGAGGACATCTCCACAGAAAAATTGACGGGCTTTGATGTCGTCATGACAGGCATACGGGCTTACAATGTAGTTCAGGCGTTGTCGATTAAGCAGGAAGTGCTTTTTGATTTTGTCAGGGAAGGCAAAACCATGATCGTGCAATACAACACCACCGACGACCTTGTAACAGACAAAATCGCCCCTTTCCCATTGAAGTTATCGCGCGACCGCGTGACTGAGGAAAATGCCACTGTTCGTTTCCTGCAACCGGACGCAGCGGTACTGAATTCCCCAAATAAAATAACCGCTCGCGATTTTGAAGGATGGAGACAGGAACAGGGATTGTATTACCCGAATGAATGGGACAAGGCCTTTACGCCAATATTGTCTTCAAGCGACAAAGGAGAGCCCGCAAAGAATGGAGCATTGCTTGTCGCCAATTACGGTAAAGGGCATTATATTTATACCGGACTGAGTTTCTTCAGGGAATTGCCTGAAGGCGTTTCCGGAGCTTACCGCCTGCTAGCCAATCTTATTTCAATTAAAAAGTAAAATCATGGCTGAAAATAAAACCCGTTGGAAGAAAAGCTATTCTGCCGTGTTGATCGTAAATGCCGGCTACATTTTGATTTTCTATTTACTAATGCATTATTCTTCGTAAATGGAATTCATTGACTGGATTGTACTTATCGCGACGCTTTTTTTCATCGTTTTTTATGGCGTGTGGAAAACCGTAGGCAGTAAAAACGTTGATGAATACATCCTCGGCAACAATGAAACACCTTGGTATACAGTTGGTATTTCCGTAATGGCGACGCAGGCAAGTGCCATTACATTTCTTTCCACCCCCGGGCAGGCCTACGACAGCGGCATGGGTTTCGTACAGTTCTATTTCGGACTACCACTCGCCATGGTGATCATATGCTATACTTTCATCCCGATTTACCACCGGTTAAAAGTCTATACCGCATACGAATTCCTTGAAAAAAGATTCGACATGAAAACGCGTACCCTCGCGGCTATACTTTTTCTTGTACAGCGCGGGTTGGGTACCGGGATTACCATTTATGCGCCGGCTATTATCTTATCGACGATATTGGGCTGGGACCTGAACAAGATGATTGTTGGCATCGGGACCTTAGTAATTGTGTACACTTTTTCAGGCGGAACCAAAGCGGTCAACGTGACCCACAAACAGCAAATGTTCATTATTATGCTGGGAATGGGCGTTGCTTTTTATCTGATTTTACAAGCACTCCCCGAAGATATCACTTTTAGTAAAGCCCTAAAGATAGCCGGTGCGAGTGAAAAAATGAACATCCTCGATTTTTCGTATGATCCGAAAAGCCGCTACACTTTCTGGAGCGGTATAACGGGAGGCTTGTTCCTGATGCTTTCTTATTTTGGAACCGATCAGTCTCAGGTACAACGCTACCTTTCCGGAAAATCCATAAGGGAAAGCCAGATGGGATTGATTTTAAATGGAATCTTGAAAGTCCCGATGCAATTTTTCATCCTCCTGACAGGTGTCATGGTTTTTGTATTTTTCCAATTCCGTGAAGTACCATTGAATTTTAACCCTAACAGTGAAGGGATTATTGAAAATTCCGCTTACGCAGATGCATACAAGACCCTTGAGCTCAAACTTACTGACGTCAACGCACAAAAGAAGCAGGCGGTTATCGAACTGGCGCGGGAAAACGCCGACAACCCCGAACTGAAATCAAAAATTGCCGACCTAAATAAACAGGAGAAAGCAATACGCACCGAAGGCCAGGAGCTGATCGGGAAGGCACAGGGCAAAGCCAAATCCAGTGACGCTGACTATATCTTTATTTATTTTATCGTAAATTATCTGCCTCGCGGCTTCATCGGGCTGCTGCTGGCCGTAATACTATGTGCCGCTATGTCCTCAACGGCTTCGGGCCTAAACGCACTGGCTTCAACGACCGTAATGGATATTTACAAGCGTAACCTGAAGACTGAGAAGCCGGACAAGCATTTCGTAAATGCAGGAAAATTATTTACGATCCTTTGGGGAGCTGTAGCCGTTGGATTTGCCTGCGTCGGAAGTTTGTTTGTAAACCTGATTCAGCTTGTCAATATCGTCGGTTCTATTTTCTATGGGACAGTGTTGGGGATTTTCCTGGTGGGATTTTACATCAAATATGTAAGATCAGCTGCAATTTTCTGGAGTGCAGTTATCAGCCAGCTTATTATTTTTATCCTCTATTATTACGCCATACACATTCATCCTGAAGGTCAGGAAAAACTGGGTTACTTATGGCTGAATTTCATCGGGGCGGTACTTACCGTAATATTCTCGATACTGTTTCAATTGCTTTCAAAACGCAATGAACCATTGGAAAACAATTAATTGATAACTAACAATCGACAATGGTTAGTTATCCGAGACCATTGCGCTGGATAATATTATATAAACGCGAAAAAGCCCTGAAAATCAGGGCTTTTTCATTAATATTTGAACCGCAAAATGTGCAAAATCAAACTATTATTATAGTTAACTATTTCTTGCTCCACTCTGCAATACTATCCTTATTCATTTTAACATAATCTGCATTCTTAGCTGCCTCAGCTGCAGCAAGCGATATTTTTGCAGTTTCAATGGCGCCTTTTTTATCACCTGTCTTTGCCTGAATTAAAGATTTAAGCCTTGTATACCAAAATGGCGTGTCCTTATTTAATTCCAGTGATTTGTTGACATACTCCAAAGCTACTTTCATATCACCCTCCGATTGGTAGTAATATTGCGCCGCCGAGAAGTAGTCTCCTGCAGTAGGCCCAGCCAAAGCTTTCTTGATACTTTCGGTTGCTGCTTTCTTTGTTGGTACTTCAAACTTCAGGGCCACAATTGTTTTTTCCCACGAAATTTCGAGCATACCAAAATTGTTATCAAGACCATTAATGGCAATGGTAAGGCTTTCCACGTTTCGGTTTAGCATTTCAGGCTTTGCCGTCGCTTTTAACGCCACTTTCGTTTCATCCCATTCCTCAGGAGTTCCCCAATTGTCGGTCGTGCCGTAAAAAAAGATCTCCCAGTTGTCCGCTTTTGGTGTCGTAAAAAGAGCGTATTTTCCTTTTTTAAGCGTGTTGCCCCCAATTACAACATCTTCACTGAACGAAATAGTCGTATTGGCATTAGCACCTGTTCTCCATAGCTTTCCAAAAGGAACAAGGTCTCCAAAAATCGTACGGCCTTTCATACCCGGCCTTGAATAATCAACGGTAACGTCAGTAAGGCCGACTACCTGCTCTACATGTGCCTTTGGACTCGGTGCGGGTGTACGTACCTGCGCACCCATAAAAGAAACAAACATTAAAGTTGCTGCGAAAATTAGTTTTCTCATAAGTAAGTTTTTACGTTTCCCCAAAATTAAACATTCATAAACGGGTTAAATGTTAATATTATATTAATTTCTATTTTGTTTTGTTTAACATAATTACAAAACGGTTAAACATTTATATCTTTACAGAAAATAACTGCATGTACACCAAAAAAAGTATCCAGCAACTCCCGATCGCTCTCGATGAAGCATGGGATTTTCTTTCAGATCCAAAGAACCTTGCCGTAATTACGCCTCCTTCAATGCGGTTTGAAATCGTTTCAGGCGCAGACAGAGCTATGTATCCCGGTCAGATTATCCTGTATTATGTAAGGCCACTGTTGGGAATAAAAACGGAATGGATCACTGAAATCACCTATGTAAACGAAAAAAAGTATTTTGTAGACGAGCAGCGCTTCGGCCCTTACAAAATGTGGCATCATAAACATTTCCTCAAGGAAATTCCGGGCGGTGTTGAAATGGAGGATATTATTGACTACAGAGTGCCTTTCGGAATCGTGGGAAAATTAATGCATCCGCTGGTGATCAAACCCAAACTCGATGATATTTTCGAGTTCAGGCGGAAAAAACTAATTGAATTATTTGGGGAATTTAATCCTAAAACCAATAAAACGATTTAAGTGAGTAACGAAAAAATCAATATTTTCTGGTTCAGGAGGGATTTAAGAACTGATGACAACCGCGGTTTCTATGAAGCGCTGCAGTCCGGAAATAAAGTACTTCCTGTTTTTATTTTTGACGAAAATATTTTGTCTGATTTACCTGAAGACGATGCCCGGGTGAGTTTTATTCATCAGTTACTTGAAAAAATCGACGGTAAATTTAAAAAAGCAAATCGCTCACTTGCCGTTTTTTTTGGTAATCCGGAACAGGTATTTGAAAAATTGATTGCTGAAAATCAAATTGATACGGTTTTTACCAACCATGATTACGAACCTTATTCCCGGATTCGTGACAAAGCTGTATACCAGGTGTTTAAGAAGCATGAAGTATCGTTTAAGACTTACAAAGATCAGGTCATTTTTGAAAAAGATGATGTCATAAAAGACGACGGAACGCCCTATGTGGTCTACACGCCATATGCAAATAAATGGTTGGATCATTTTGAAAAAATCGAACTGAAGCATTATCCAGCGGAAAATCATCTGGAAGATGTTGCGGAGCACCCCTACCCGTTCCTAAGTCTCAGTGAGATCGGGTTCACACCGTCAAAAATTTCGGTACCGGATTATGACATTTCGAAAAACCTGATTCAAGATTACGAACAGACCCGAAATTTTCCGGCGCTTGATAAAACTTCAAAACTAAGTCCACACCTTCGTTTTGGAGCGGTCTCGGTAAGAAGATTGGTACAGCACGCCAACCGGGAACAAAACAAAACGTTCCTCAAAGAACTGATCTGGCGGGAATTCTTCATGCAAATCTTATGGCACTTTCCGCATACCGTGAATAAAAGCTTTCGCCCGAGATACGACAACATCAAATGGATATACAGCGAAGCGGATTTTAAAAAATGGTGTGAGGGGAAAACAGGTTACCCGATTGTTGATGCCGGAATGCGCGAACTCAATGAAACCGGGCATATGCACAACCGTGTCAGGATGATTGTAGCGAGTTTCCTTTGCAAACATTTACTAATCGACTGGCGATGGGGAGAGGCTTATTTCGCTCAAAAATTACTGGACTACGAACAATCCAGTAACGTCGGAAACTGGCAATGGGCAGCCGGAAGCGGCGTAGATGCCGCGCCTTATTTCCGGATTTTCAATCCTGAAGAGCAAATGAAAAAATTCGATAAAGAACAACGTTACATTAAAAAGTGGGTGAAAGAATTTGGCACAAACGATTACCCTAAACCGATTGTGGATCACAAGAAAGCCCGTGAAAGATGCCTCAGCGTATACAAAGAAGCTGTGGCTTAAGACAAATGCCGCACGACTTCAAAATCGAGCTCATCAAAATGACTGATAATCTTATCTGCTAACGACAGATCCTGCAATTTAGAATTCGGACTAACATAACCAACACAGTAAATTCCTGCCGATTTTGCGGCCTTTACACCATTCGTGCTGTCTTCAATTACGATACAATTTTCAATCGGAGTGCCCGACAACCGCGCCGCTTCCCTAAAAATGGCAGGATCCGGCTTGGATTTAGGAAAGTCTTCACCGGAAACGATATGTGTAAAGTACCGGTGCAGGTTAAACCTTCTGAAAATCCGCTCAATCGTTACTTTCGCTGAAGACGAAGCCAAAATAAGCTGCGTGCCATTAGAGTGCAAATCCTGAATCAGGTTTTCCACCCCTTCCAAAAGATACAAATCTTCTTTCTTGTCGAAGGCCTCATTGAACAATTCCCTTTTCCTGTTCACCAAATCCGGAACTTCATGCGGAATATCGAAATGCTCCTTCAGCCGCTCATAAGTATTTTTCGTTGAAAACCCCGTAAAGGTAGCATACATCTCGGGTGTAATTTTAATGTCAAGATCAGCAAAATGCTGGTTGTAAGCGTAATGATGGACCGGCTCTGTGTCTACAATAACGCCATCCATATCAAAAATAACTGTTTGTATCATGTTGCTTTTTTGTGTGCCAAATTTACGAAGTTTCGGCAGCAACATAGCCTATTTACAAAAAGATAACTTAGCGGCCAAAAGCAGGATTAAACTATTTGGACTACCTTTAGTCAGAAACGTAAAAAAAATTGACTTTTGGCTGACGAGGAAGAATTCATAAGGGAATTACTTGATCCGAAGACGCAGAATGCAGCGTTTCAAAAATTGCTTGCGCAATACCAAAGGCCATTGTATTCCCATATCCGGAGTATCGTACTGAATCATGATGACGCAGATGACGTTTTACAGAACACGTTCGTAAAAGTGTTCCGGCATCTGCATAATTTCAAGGGAGAAAGCAGGCTCTTTTCGTGGATGTACCGGATAGCAACAAATGAATCCATAACTTTTATCAATAACAAAGCCAAAAAACACAGGCAAACTAGCGAAGAGTACCAGCAACGGCAAATTGAAAACATCAAATCAGACCCGTATTTTGATGGGGATGAAATTCAGATAAAACTACAGAAAGCCGTCGCGCTGTTACCTGAAAAACAGCAGCTCGTTTTTAAGATGAAATACTACCAGGATTTGAAATACGAAGAAATATCGGACATCACGGGCACATCTGTAGGCGCTTTAAAAGCCTCCTATTTCCATGCCGTTAAAAAGATTGAAGATTTTATGAATAAAGGATTAAACCATTAAAACACTGAAAAGTCAGAATATCATGAAAAATTTCAAATTAGACGAACAACCTAAAATCGGCAGTGGATTCCGCGAGCCTGAAGGTTATTTTGAAACGCTTTCCACTTCCGTAATGGCAAAGATCCATGCTAAGGAGCCCAAAGTCATTCCGCTTTACAAACGTACCAAAATACTTTGGGGAGCAGTGGCCGCAGTATTAATTGCTGCACTTATGATCCCTTTTTTGAATACAGCCGGATCGAACGACCAGCCGGACTCAGCTTCCATTGAAAATTACCTTACGTACCAATCCAATCTTTCCGCTGACGACATTGCAAGTCTTCTTAATGAGGAAGATTTTGACAATATTGACAGTGACTTCAACCTTGATGACCAGGCGATTGAGGAAGTGCTGACTTCAGATAATAACTTTGAAAATATAATAGACTGATTATGAAAACATCAAAAATATTTGCGCTTATTTTATTCTTTTGCAGTATCTCCGTGTTTGCGCAGGTATCAAAAGAAAAGATAAAATCGCTAAAAGTGGCCTTCATTACCAAGGAACTCGCATTAACATCTGCGGAAGCGGAGAAATTCTGGCCATTCTTTAATACCTACGAGGACAAACAGTTTGAGATCCGGTTTAAGAAAATGAGGGAAATCAAAAGGAAAATAAACAGACCCGGGGTTGATAAACTGACCGAAAAAGAAGCATCAGCCTTACTGACGCAGTTAGAGGAAGCTGAGCAGGAACTGGCAGACAACCGTAAAAAACTCATCGCAAATCTCAAAACGGTCATTAGCCCGATAAAAATACTGAAGCTTAAAAAAGCGGAGGACGATTTTAACCATAAGTTATTGCGTCAATACAAACAAAAAGGCGGAGATAGGGAATGATAATTTCCGGAATTTCATAAAAAACAATAGCTTTGTATCCTAACCCGATACCATGATAAATCCTTCTGCGCCAGGCTGGATAGATAAATTTTTCGCAGAGCAGCAACCACTGCGACTGCCGGAAACTACCGAACCGGAAGCGTTTTACAAACGAATCAGGAAAACCGGTTTCATATACGGGTATGTCGTTTCATTCGATACACCTAAGGCCATTACTACTAAAAGTAAAACGCCCGAGGAAAATTCAAAAATTGCCATGTTGAGTACACTTTACAATGTGTACGTGATGGCTTCGGGGGAAAACAGTCCACAGCAATTTATTGCCGCGGCAGTGGCCTTTTATAAAGAAATGAATCCTGAAGGGTTTAATCCGCTCAGGAAAGTACTTCCTGAAAACACCCTGTCAAGTGAATTGGAGAAGATCATTCGCGAAAGAGTTCAGACGAATGACAATGTCATCAGCAGGAATTTTTCACATATCCTTACCAATGCATTGTTGTTTGAAGATATTCTCGCGTTTCATCAGTATCTCAATGGGAACGAAATCCAGAATAACTACCTGAAAAGGCTTGAGGAAACCATCATCAGTATTGTTTCTCTGGCTTTAAATACCAAATCAGTAAAATCCCCTTATGACGATTTGCTGGTTAAGTTATTTGAGTCGTCTGTGCGTTATACCAAATTTTCAAAAGTGGACGCGCAGAACATCGAAGGTTTGGAACTGGATTACTTCAAA
This sequence comes from Erythrobacter sanguineus, assembly GCA_943367895.1. GTDB lineage: Bacteria > Bacteroidota > Bacteroidia > Flavobacteriales > Flavobacteriaceae > Flavobacterium. The sequence goes on from CALRKC020000007.1 coordinate 14,774, forward strand.
CACGATTTGGAACAGTATTACCTAATTGATATGGCCGGGCTGGCGATGTGCAGCGATGGTATTATTGAAGACAGTGAAAAACAGTTTTTATTGAAACTGGCAGAAATAATGGGCGTCAATCCTTCATTTGTAGCAGAGAGTATCACCCAAACTGATGGGTTTATCAATAAATACAAAAAGGAAATCCCTTACTTTAACTATTCCAATCCTGTCAAGCATTTTTATGACCATACGACCCAGTATGTAATGATGCTTATTTCAAGGAACAGGAAAAGGCTGCAGAAAGAGCTGTCGAACAATGGAGAGCTGATGTTGCTGCTGACCCATTCCACGCATCGAAGCCTGGACAGCAAGGAAAAAAAGAAAGTAAAGAAACAATTGCTGGAAATATGCAAGACGGTACCCTCACTCACCATTTTCCTATTACCGGGAGGAAGCCTGTTGTTGCCACTGCTGGTTAAATTTATTCCGAAAATGCTCCCGACAACCTTTAACGAGAATCTTGAAGAATAAAAAAAGCTGCCCGAGGACAGCATTTTTTAATTAGAATTTCAACTGATAGACGTTTTCCAGATCCTCAGTCCCGGAAAGGTCGACGTTCAGGTCTGTTACATAACCGGAATTCAGTCCGTAGACCCAACCGTGAAGTGTAAGCTGTTGTCCGGTCCGCCACGCTGCCTGCACGATTGAAGTCTTGGCAAGGTCAAAAACCTGCTCTTTTACATTTAGTTCGACGAACGCATTGAACCTGTCTTCTTCATTAATGATGGAATCAAGATAGTTGTGGTGTAACCTGTATACGTCCTTGATGTGACGGATCCAGTTGTCAATAATCCCAATTGAGGAATTACCCATCGCTGCCTTTATACCACCACAGCCATAATGGCCACATACAATGACGTGCTTTACTTTCAATACGTTTACGGAATAATCCAGTACGCTTAACATGTTCATATCTGAATGGACCACCATATTGGCAATGTTCCGATGTACGAACACTTCGCCCGGCTTTGCGCCTATAATTTCATTTGCGGGAACGCGGCTGTCGGAGCAACCAATCCAAAGTAATGGTGGCGTCTGACCTTTTGCCAGATCCTTAAAATAATTCGGGTCTTT
>CALRKC020000008.1:0-15474 GCA_943367895.1 Erythrobacter sanguineus
GAACTGCATGCGGTAATCCAAAGCGAATAACATAGCATGGACCACAGCTTCGGTATCATCTGCATTGACGTGCAATACCGGCGACAGCGTTACTTTGGCAATATCGGTACAGTACGTTGACGAACGAGCGTCAAGGTAATTGGTCGTAAATCCAACCTGGTTATTGATTACGATGTGGATCGTACCACCAGTTTTATAACCATCGAGCTGCGCCATCTGCACGATTTCGTAAACGATTCCCTGCCCTGCAACTGCGGCATCACCATGACGCGCGATTGGAAGGACTTTTGAGAAATCATCCGGAAAATAACGATCCTGTTTGGCCCGCGTGATCCCTTCGATTACAGCACCGACTGTCTCCAGGTGAGATGGATTTGGCGCCAGGTTGATGTTGATACTTTTCCCGGATTTGGTTTTCCTGTCGGAAGTCAGTCCAAGGTGGTATTTCACATCGCCATCAAAAAGCGCGTCGTCGTCATAGTCCTTCCCGTCGAATTCAGAGAAGATATCCTGGGTCGATTTGCCGAAGATGTTGGCCAGTACGTTCAGTCTTCCGCGGTGCGCCATTCCCATAACAAACTGCTCCACCCCTTTTTCGGCAGCGGCTTCGATCAACGCATCAAGTCCGGGAATGATGGATTCACCACCTTCCAGCGAGAAACGCTTTTGCCCGACGTATTTTGTGTGCAGGAAGTTTTCAAACGAAACCGCCTCATTTAATTTTTCAAGTATGTGTTGCTTTTGTTCAGTATTGAATTTTGGGATATTATCATTGTAACCGATTTTATCCTGAATCCACTGGATTACTTCAGGCTTACGGATATACATGTATTCGACCCCTATTGATTCGCAATAGATTTTCTTAAGATGCCCAAGAATTTCGTTCAGCGTACAGGGCTCAAGCTTCATGGCTTTGGCCGCGTCGAAAACGGTATTGAGGTCAGCATCCGTCAAACCGAAGTTAGCGATATCGAGCGTTGGGGACCATATCCTTCTTTCGCGGACCGGATTGGTTTTGGTGAATAAATGTCCGCGGGTACGATAGGCATCTATTAGTTTAAGGACATTAAATTCTTTCTGAAGCTTCTCAGAAACCTGACTGAAATCCTGGGAATTTGCGGCGACTGCCATTTGCTGCGGCACAGCGGCAGGGTATTCCTCATTGTATGTCGTCATGCCAAAATCAAAACCCTGCAGAAAGCTTCTCCAGCTTGGTTCTATGCTGTCAGGATTGTCCAGATATTGGTCGTATAAATCGGCGAAAAATTCGGTATGGGCTGCATTTAAAAAGGAAAACCTATCCATGATTTGATATAGAATATGCTGGTTGTTAAAAATGTTTTGCAAAAGTACAATAATTACAACAAACTAATAATTATTTTCTACTTTTATCACTTAAACTTGTCATAAAAAAAGCCATGAAAATCAGCTGTTTTAGGAATATCACAAAATCGGTATTTTTGTTTGTTTTTACGTTTTACACCTTGGCATCAGCAGCACAGGATAAGCCATCTGATGGAGGTGATTTTTGGAGTCACGTTCGTTTTGGCGGTGGTTTTGGCGCCAGTTTCGGAAGCGAGTACACGAATGTTTCATTGGCACCCGGAGCGCTTTATCAGTTCAATGAATATTTTGGGCTTGGCGTCGGTCTGCAGGGAAGTTTTGTAAAGGTAGACGGCGATTATACAGACACCGATGCCAACAATTATAAATCCTGGATTTATGGCGGTAGTTTAATCGGGGTGTTTAACCCGATTGAGGGTGTACAGATTTCAGCCGAATTGGAGCAGGTGCGGGTAAACTCAACGCTGACATTTCCATTTACGCCGGATGTCAAAGATAATTTCTGGAATACGGCATTATTTGTTGGCGCAGGATATAACGTCGGAAGCGTTACCATCGGACTGCGTTACAACGTGCTTTTTGACCGCGAGAAGAGCGTATATTCAGACCCGTTGATGCCGTTTGTAAGGGTGTATTTTTAAGAGACTTCTTCGGGTTTGACTGAACGCGCACCTCAGAAAGGAAAGCCGAATGTGTAAATGATACGCTCAAATATATCTTTCGCGGCTTGATATTCATGCCCGTATCGGTCAATAAAATAGTCATCCTCTTTTTTGGTTACTATTGATAAGCCATGATTGAAACTGCCAAGAAAATCATACTTCAAAGGAATCACGATTGTACCGAATTTATCTGAATAACCTTTTTTATCGTTTAGTTGGACCTGAAATAACTCTTCGCTGCAGTTCCCAATCTGGTTATAAATCACAGGTACGGTAAGTTTTCCGTCCCCAGTGAATATGCCGCATTTACCGCCAGCCTTCACTTCGTAATATTTACTGTAATCCCATCGAATGTACTCATATTCTTCAGGAATAATGAGTTTGCCGTTATCGTCGATAACGCCTGTTTTTTCTGCAGTCCTGACAATATATCCGTTTCTAAATCCTTGTATGTCTTTATATTGGCAAGGGAGGATGGTTTTCCCGTTGCGGTCGATTACGCCACATTTGTTGTCTTTATAAACGATGAAAACATCGCTATTATCATACACAGGGCTAAAATTGTCATATATAATGGGGACAATCAATCTGCCTTTAGCATTAATAAACCCGAGTTTTCCTTTGTTTTTAACGACGCCGAGGCCATTACGAAAACCATAAATATTTAAGGCCACAGGAATACGGATTTCCTTGTAACGGCTGTCATAATATTTTCGTGCTCCGGAGCTAATTGAAGTGAATATTTTTTCGTCTGAAGTACCAATTCCATCAAAAATGGTGTCAAAAACCAACTTCCCTCGCTTATTTAGCAATCCCTTCTTTTTTCCGTTCGTCGCAATGAAATAATGTTCAGAACACGGAATGATATCGTCATATTTCGCCGAAACTGACCTGCCACTTTTATCTACAAGAAACACTTTACCGGCTTTTGATACAATTAGTATTTTTCCTTTCATAGTGACTGGTGATTGACTATAGGTGTCTGGCTTGCTTCGGGTGCCTTCATACTCAACATTGTTAAGAGGTTTTCCTGTTATCGTATTGAGCAATGTAAACGTATCGCCGGTGTAAGCCAAAATAAAATCGTTTACGAATTCGATGGCGTCGTATTGATACCCGGAAAGTTGTTTTCCATGCCTGTCAAACAGAAGCCATTTCATCCCTTCCTTCGCAAAAAAAGGGCTATCGGGAATAAATGTGATTTGATCATATCTTAACGGCAACAATACTTCGCCCGTATTATCAAGCAATCCATGTTTGCCTCCATCCTTTACATAGAAAACTCCTTCCGTAAGTCGATATACATCATCATACCACATAGTAACCTTACTGTTGTATAAGTCAATAAAACAGTATCGTTCTCCGGAAACATAATCGCCCGACATTCGGACTCCTCTTGTAATAACGAAATCAGTAGCCTTTACCAGGCCTTTGTCAAATTCATCAAGAAAGTCATAGATTGGCGGAATGACTTCATTGCCATAAATATCAATAAATCCCCATCTGCCATTTCTAACTACTTTTGCATACTGCAATAATGGTTTTTGGGAAACAGTAGTAAAACTGCCGATAATTTTATATTGCCTGTCTTTGATCAGTTCCAGAAATGCAGGATTAGATACGATACCGTTTGCATCGGGAATGTATGCGGTCTGTGCCGACGATAGTGCCGTAAATATCAATAAAACCAATAGAAATCCCCTCATAATACGTCAGTAAATTTGCTGATGATGCGTAAAATGACTGAAAAGTTGGATCTGGGAATTAAAAATTATTCCTAAACCATACCTTCTGCCATTCCCTCTTAAGCACCAGAAAGGCAACCTGTGCTGCCAATTCTGAAATGTCGGAGCCATCCAGTTTTTTGATTTCATTTTCATTGACATCGATGATGTATAGTAAATTCAGGTATTCGGCAAATTTGTACTGGATCAGTCGGTAAATTTTTTCTTGCAGTTGGATTTTCAGTTCTTCGGGATTGGTACTCAATGGGAAATCGACAGCTTCGTTGGCCAGGTTGAAATCCTTATTGAGCTGCTCAATGAGTTTCAGGTATAAATCCTGGGCTTGGGCTTCGTCGAGTAAGGCTTCGGGGCTGATTGGTGCTATATACATCGGCTTTGGCTAAACGTTGCGCTGCATGAGCTTTTTACCAAAATTCTCGAGGATTTGCTTTTTATCAGCATCCATTTCCATTTTCGACAGCGTTTCAAATGCCATCAGCGTATATTCCTCAATCGCATCGCGGGTTGCCGCAGAAGCTCCGGACTGTTCGAAAATCCTTTTCACGGAATCAATCTTGTCTGAATTGTCGGCGGGGTGTATCGAATACAGGTGTAACAATTGCTGTGCTTCCTCTTCGTTGGAAAATTCCATTGCTTTGAGGTAGAGGTAGGTTTTCTTATTTTCAATAATATCGCCCCCCACCTGCTTGCCGAAGGTTTCCGGATCACCGAAAGCATCAAGGTAGTCATCCTGCAACTGGAAGGCCAGCCCTAAGTTAAGTCCGAAATCATATATCAGCTGACAGTTTTCTTTTGAGGTTTCCGCAATAATGGCACCCATTTTCATGGCCGCACCCACCAGTACTGCCGTTTTATATTCTATCATTTTCAGGTATTCCGGAATGGTGACGTCCTCGCGGGTTTCAAAATCCACATCGAGCTGCTGCCCTTCGCAGACCTCGATCGCTGTTTTGCTGAATAATTTTGCCAAATCCCGAAAAACGGCAGGCTCATATTGCTCAAAATACTGATACGCCAATATCAGCATTGCATCACCGGACAGTATTGCCGTATTGGTGTTCCACTTTTCATGTACCGTTTCATGCCCGCGCCGCAAGGGTGCATCGTCCATAATATCGTCATGTACCAACGAGAAATTGTGGAACATTTCCACCGCCAATGCTGCCGGAAGCGCTTTCTCATAATCCACGTTGAAAACCTCAGCAGCCATCAACGTTAACAAAGGCCGCATCCGCTTGCCGCCAAGCCCGATAATATAATGTATAGGCTCATAAAGATTTTTCGGCTTCTTCAGGATATGTTGGTTCTGTATGTAGGAATTGATAAATTCCTGATACTGTGAAATGGAATGCATGAAAAAATAAATTTCGGCTAAAGTACTGCATTCACTCGGGATATCAAATTACGAATGACAACCAAATGTTAAAAAAATGTAAATACTTCGGAAACTATTTTTGTTTTCAAAGTTTCCGTTCTAATTTTGCCGAAAATTTTAACAGTGGAAAATCCGAAAATTAAAATCATACAGCGTGCAGCCGACTTATTCCTGAAGCTTGGCTTTAAGAGTATTACGATGGATGATATCGCCGCTGATATGGGAATTTCAAAAAAAACCATTTATAAATATTTCGAGAATAAAGAATTGCTGATCGAGGCTTCGACGGATATGGTCCAGGTTAAAGTTACCGAAGCCCTTGAAGCGATACTCGCAGAAAACCACAATCCGGTTAGTGAAAATTTCGAAATCCGTAAAATGTTCGACACCTTATTCCAGGCCGCACATACGTCGCCTTTGTACCAGCTCAAGAAACACTATCCGGAGATTCATGGGCGGGTTATGGAAAACCAGTTTAACGAATGCAACCGTTTTATCAGGCATAATATCGAAAGGGGAATCGCTGAAGGATACTATAGAAGCGACATCAATGTAGAGATGAATATGCGGTTTTATTACACGCTGATTTTCAGCATAAATGAAAACACTATACTGGAGCAGGATGCACGGAGAATGGAACTCGCCGCTTTGGAATACCACACAAGGGCGCTCGCTACCGAAAAAGGCCTTGCAGAACTAGAGAAACACTTATCACACCTAAATAAATAACCATCAATGAGAAAAATCACGTTAATCACTTTCCTGCTACTCGCCATTGGGATAAAGGCACAGGAAAAACAACCGGAAAAATTTTCCTTCAGCCTTGAACAGGCCGTCAGCCATGCATTGGAACACAATTACACTGTGATCAATGCGGGCAGGGATATCGATGCCGCCAAAAAGAAAAAATGGGAAACAACTGCTGCAGGATTGCCACAAATCAATGCCGGTGTGGATTACCAGTACAATTTTGAACTCCAGAAATCTATTGTTCCCGCAGAATTCTTTGGCGGGAATCCGGGAGAATTCATCGAAGTCGCCTTCGGGACAAAACACACCATGACGGGACGCGCTACTTTGAGCCAGCTGATTTTCGACGGTTCCTACATTGTCGCCTTGCAGGCTTCAAAGACATACCTGCAATATTATCAGAATGCCAAACAGAAGACCAATCAGGAAGTTCGTGAGATGGTCATCAATTCTTACGGCAATGTGCTTTTGGCAGAGGAAAGCATTGCGATACTGAAGAAAAATCAGGGAATACTTCAGAAAATCCTGGGAGATACACAGGAAACGTTTAAGAACGGATTGATTGAGGAAGAAAACGTGGAACAGCTGCAAATTACGCTTTCCACCATCAACAGCAGCCTAAGCAATACCATCAGGCTTCGCGATATCGCCTATAAAATGCTTAAGATTAACCTTGGCCTTGATATCAATGATGATCTGACGCTGACGGACAAACTGGACAGCCTGACCATCCAAAATCTTGACCTGGCGCTTTCGCAGACTGGTTTCAACGTCAATGAAAACATCGATTACAAGATTGCCGAAAATTTCACCGAGCAACGCAAACTGGAATACAAACTGGAGCGCAGCAAGGCACTGCCCACCCTTTCAGCAAACGTAAATTTTGGCTATAACGCTTTCAGCGATCAGTTTGAATTTTTTCAGAGAGACCAGAAATGGCTGAATTACTCCAATCTGGGCGTAAGTCTGAATGTTCCTATTTTCAGCAGCGGCGCCAGAAGTGCCCGAACACAACAGGCGAGAATCAGGCTGGACCAGGCAAAGACACAATTGACTGAAACGGAGCAGAAACTAAAGCTGGCTTACGAAAATGCCAAAAGCGAATACGACTTCAGCGTGGAGCAATTCAACACCTCGAAATCCAACCTGAATCTCGCTGAAAGGATCGAGAGCAAACAACAAACCAAATTCACCGAAGGTTTGTCATCAAGTTTCGACTTCAGCGAGGCACAGCGTCAATTGTATGCCGCACAACAGGGCTACCTGCAATCGATGATCGATGTCATCAATAAGAGGGCCGCATTGGAAAAAATCATCAACAACAAAAAATAACCTAACTCACAATCAATGAAAAAAATAATAGTAATATCCGCATTATCACTCGCATTGTTTTCCTGCAAAAAGGACGACTCTGTAGACGCCCTTATCGAGTCAAAAAATCTTGACGCGATGAAAGCCAAACGTACTGAACTTCAGGCAGAAATCACCAAACTGGACGCCGCTTTAGGCAAAAGCGAAGAGAAAAAAGAGGAAGCATTGGTTACGGTTACCAAAGCAAAAGACACTATTTTTACTCATTATCTTGAAATTCAGGGAAATGTAGACACCAAGGAAAATGTGCTGATCCAGCCTGAAATGCCCGGAACTTTAGTCATGTTAAATGCCAAAGCAGGACAACGTGTTACCAAAGGTCAGGTTCTTGGCCGAATTGACGATGGGGGTATGAGCCAGCAGGTGGCACAATATGAAAATCAATACGAATTGGCCAAAACGACTTTTGAAAGACAAAAGAGGCTCTGGGACAAAAAAATCGGTTCTGAAATACAATATTTACAGGCCCAGACCAATATGATCACTGCCCAGAAAATGGTCAGCCAGGCAAAGGCACAACTGTCTAAAACCGTCATTAAAGCGCCATTTTCGGGCACAATTGACGAAGTTTTTGTAGAAAGAGGCGAAGTGGTTGCTGCAAGCCAGAAAGGACTGATGCGTCTGGTCAATCTCGGAAACCTTTATGTATCGACTACGGTTCCGGAAGCCTATATTGGAAAAATAAAAGTAGGTACACCAACCGATGTTAACATTACTGCTATCGGGAAAACCTATGTTGGCAAAATACGCCAGGTAGCAAACAGCATCAATCCGGACAACAGGAGCTTTGGCATTGAAGTCAGTGTTCCAAACCAGGACAACCTACTGCGCCCAAACCAGGTAGCCAAACTGAAAATCGTTGACTACAGCAACAAGAAAGCCATTGTGGTCCCATCGAACGTGGTACTCCAGGATTCACAAAACCGCAACTATGTTTATGTGGTCACCAATGCCGATAAGAATACCGGTATTGCTAAAAAAGTGATGGTTGAAATCGGCAAGACATCCGGAAACATGACAGAAATCCTAAGCGGTGTAAATCCTGAAGATCTGATTGTCGGAGAAGGCGCAAACACGCTTGCGGAAGGAACAAAAGTTAATTTCTAACAAGTATTGAGATATTAGTATTGCGTATTGAGATCGTACAAACGTATAATTTCAATTCCCAATGCTCAATTCTCTCCTCTAAAATACCAAAACATGAGTCATCAAAGTAAAGAATTCAGCATATCGAGTTGGGCGGTTGATAACCGGGTCACCGTGTATATCCTGACGTTATTGATTGTGGTCACAGGGCTTATCGCCTATGTCACGATGCCCAGGGAAGATTTTCCCGAAATTATAGAGAACAAGGTTTACATTTCTTCGGTTTTCCCCGGAAACTCTGCGGAAGACGTTGAAAAATTGATCGTAAAACCTTTGGAGAAAGAAATCAAGAACATTACAGGTGTTGATAAAATCACCTCAAGCTCGTTTCAGGATTACGGTATGATTATCGTAGAATTTGCCGACGCCGTCACCATTGAAGAAGCAAAAACCAAAGTCAAGGACAAGGTGGATGTTGTAAAGGCAGACACCGACTGGCCAAATCTGGACAATGGCAGTAAAGTCGAGCCCAGTGTTTTTGAGCTGAACATTTCAGAAGAAGTGCCCATCCTGAACATCAACCTGCAGGGTAATTATACCACGCAGCAGTTGAAGAAATATGGCGAACTGCTTCAGGATGATATAGAGGAAATCCCGGAAGTTAAAAAAGTGGACATCCTCGGGGTCGATGACAAGGAAGTAGAAATTGCCGTGGACATCTTCAAGATGTCGGCTGCACAGGTTTCCTATGATGAAATCCAGAATGCCGTTCGTGCAGAAAACATGACCATTTCCGGTGGAAACCTGATTACACAAGGATCGCGTAATAACATTCGTGTAGTGGGTGAAGTGAAAGACCCGAAAGAACTTGAAAATGTCATCGTAAAATCTTACGGCGGCAATGTATATCTTAAAGATATTGCAACGATAAGCTTTAAGGAGAAAGAAAAGACAACTTATGCCCGTGAGAAAAGCTCGGAAGTGGTGATGCTGAACGTGAAAAAACGTTCCAACACCAATATGATTTCCGCAATCGAACAGGTGAAGGAAAAGCTTGAAACCGCAAAAGAAACCTACCTGCCTTCAAACCTGAAAATGGAATTGACAAACGACCAGTCCTCACGTGTGGAACATCAGGTTGATGAACTGTCAAACCACATTATTTTCGGGATTGTACTCGTAATGATCGTACTGATGTTTACAATGGGATTGCGAAACTCCCTGTTTGTTGGTGCCGCTATTCCATTGTCGATGCTAATGGCGTTTACCATTTTATCTGCCTTCGGATTAACGCTGAACACGATGGTACTTTTTGGATTGGTTATGGGACTTGGAATGCTGGTCGACGACGGTATCGTGGTGGTCGACAACGTTTTTGCAAACATGAAAAAAGGAATGGACCGTTACCATGCCTCCAAAATCGGTATCGGGGAAATCGCCTGGCCGGTAATCTCGTCAACAGCCACAACTTTGATGGCATTCCTGCCGTTCGCGTTATGGCCCGGAACCATGGGTAAATTCATGAAATATTTCCCGATTACGCTGACGGTAACCTTAACAGCTTCCTTATTCGTCGCGATGGTCGTCAATGCTGCAATGACGGGAGGCTCAATGGATACCGAGGACAAAAACGTCAGCAAAAGGTCGTTGAAGATCTACTCTGTCATTTTCACCATTCTTGCCGTAATTTTTGTGATTGCCGGAAATATGTATGATTCCAAATTAATGCGCGCGATTGGCCACCTTTCCATCATCGCGATGGTGCTGATGTGGCTGTACAAGATTCGGATTTATAAATGGACGCAGGATTTCCAGCACAGTTTCTTCCCAAGAATGGAAGAGGGTTACAAACGCTTTTTAGGCAGGATACTTCGTGGCGGAAGGGCCTGGATGGCCTTAGGGGGAATCATAGCCATGTTGTTTATTTCATTCATATTACTCGGGATTTTCCCACGGCAGGTGCTGTTCTTCCCGGACAACATTCCAAACCAGGTCATTGCCTATATCGAATACCCTCAGGGAACGGACATCAGCAAAACCAATAAGGCAACACTTTTCGTTGAAAAACAGGTTATTGATATCTTAAGCAAATATATCGATCCAAAGGACAATAAAAATTTCCTCGCAGAATCGATTGTTTCTCAGGTCGGTGTAGGGGCCGGAAACCCGAATGTGGATGCCGGCTCGCAATCTGAGACCCCATATAAAGGAAAAGTTACGGTGAATTTCTCCGAATTTAAATTCAGGAGAGACATCAATACAGCCGATATACTTGAGGAAATCCGTAGTAAAGTAAAGGGAATTGCCGGCGCCAAAGTCACTGTTGAAAAAGATGCAAACGGTCCGCCTGCGGGTTACCCGATCAGTATCCAATTGACTGGTATGGATTATGACGAGATGCTGAAAGAAGCCGACAAGATGATTGCCTTCATCAACAGTAAAAATATTGGCGGAATCGAGCGTCTGAGTGTTGATGTGAACAAGGAAAGCCCCGAGCTTGAAGTAAAAGTTGACCGTGTTAATGCCGGAAGCGTCGGCGTTTCTACCGGACAGGTTGGTATGAATTTACGCCGTTCGGTTTACGGACAGGAAATATCAACTTACAAGGAAGGTGATGACGATTACAATATTGTGGTCCGTATGCAGGAAGACCAGCGTAAGAACGAAAGCGTGTTGTTCAATCAGCCGCTGACGTTTAAGAACCAGAATAACGGACAAACGATGCAGGTCCCGATTTCCGCTGTTTCCACGACGGAAAAATCGACCACATACAACCAGATCAAGCGTAAGAATCAAAAACGTATCATGACGGTTTACTCAAACGTACTTACCGGTTATAATGGGGATGCCATTACGAAGCAGATTGAATCCCAACTGCAGGGTTATCAGTTGCCAAAAGGCATTACGTATTCGTTTTCCGGAGTACAGGAAGAGCAGGGTAAGAACCAAAGTTTCCTGATGTATGCGTTGTTCCTTGCGCTGGCCGGAATTACCATAATTATTGTACTACAGTTCAATTCGGTTTCGAAAACAGCCATCATCATGTTCACGGTGTTACTCAGTTTCAGTGGGGTATTCTATGGATATATCATCGCAGGAATGGACTTTGTTGTACTGATGACGATGATGGGAATTATTTCGCTTGCGGGAATTGTCGTAAAAAACGGTATCGTACTCATGGATTTCTTCGTCCTGCTGTTGGATAAAAAAGTTGCCGAAAAAGGGCTGAAAGAACACGATGATCTTTCTATGGAAGAAATCAAGGAAGTGATTATCGAGTCCGGAAAATCAAGGCTACGCCCGGTATTACTGACTGCGCTGACCGCGGTACTGGGATTGATACCGCTCGCTATCGGACTGAATTTTGACTTTTTCTCCCTGATTACCGACCTGAATCCACACGTATTTATCGGTGGTGACAACGTGATTTTCTGGGGGCCACTGGCATGGACGATTATCTTCGGTTTGACCTATGCAACAGTCTTAACGCTTGTAATGGTACCGGTGATGTTCTACCTTGTAAAGAAAACCAAGCATTGGCTTCGCGACCGCAAGAAGAAAAGGCTGGCAAGTGCTGAATAATGGATTGTAATATTGCAGGACCGCTACGCTATAAGATAGATGAAATCTTATGATCTTACAGCGCAGCGGTCATGTAATCCAATAAAAAATCCCGTACCATTTCTGGTACGGGATTTTTTTATTAACCTTTAAATTTCTTAATTCCTGTTTACAATCGCTTCTTCTTTCCAGTTTTTCACTGAAGCGACACGGCTGTCAGAATAATCCACTTCGCTTAATGCGCCGTCATTCCAGAAAAACCATTTTCCGGTTTTAGCTCCGTCTGTATATTCCCCGATCGCGGTTTTGTTGCCGCTCTCATCGTAAGAAATCCATTTCCCATGAACCTTTCCATCTTTGTAGAAACCTTCCTGGCTCACTTTCCCATTGGCGTAATAATAAGTAGATTTTACCATCTGTCCTACGATCTCGTTTTTGGGTTCTGTATGTTGTGCGAAAATCACTCCTGAAATCAGCAATGCTCCTGTCAATAGTATCTTTTTCATAATTCTGGGGTTTTAGTCTATTAATAATTACATAACAAATATAAAAATTACTTTACACTAAAAAAACTTTCGCTTAACAATTTCGTAACATTGAACAAAAACTTAACATTGGGATACAAAAAAAGCCGATACATTGTACCGGCTCATTTTCAATATTATATGGATCAACTATTTCAAAAGCGCATCCAAATCTGTTTTTAATTGTGGTGACGACGGCCTTGGTGCATCAGCATTTACCACTTTTCCGTCAGGCCCGATAAGGATAAACCTCGGGATAGAATCAATACCGTAAGACTTGATGAAATCAGAGCTCCAGTCTTTGTCTGCGAAAAGCTGTATTCCGCCCAGTTCCTTTTCCTTTACGAAAGTTTTCCATTTTTCATGGTCTTTGGCGACATCAACAGAAATACTTACGAATTCGATATTCTTACCATGATAAGCTTCTTCGGTCTTTTTAAGATGCGGGATTTCAGCGCGGCACGGACCACACCAGGTTGCCCAAACGTCAATATAAACATACTTCCCTTTTAGGTCCGCAAGCTTGGTCGTACCTCCTTTATAATTCTCATAGTCGAACGGTGCCGATACGGTGTTATTCAGTTTCTTCTTCTCCAGATTCTGTTTGTAATATTCACCCAGTTCCATGGCGGCACCTTCAATCATATATTTCTGAAGGGTTACAAAATCCGGATCTAATTTGGTCATCTCAAGTTTTTTCAGGTCCGCCGCTTTTTTCGCGGAAAGTTTTTTATCAAAATTGGCCTGATCTGATGAGAGCAATTCGTCATAATTGTATTTCTCCTCAGCCAATGCGTTTTGCGCCAGATAGTTGTTTTCGTTCGCGCCCACCCCGGAATACACTATTGATTCATCAAACTGATCCTCCTGCGCATTCATTTTCAGTTTAAGGTCATAACCGTTTTTTAGGTACAGCGATGAATATTCCTTACCGTCAAAAAATTGGTACGAACCGTCTTTTTTCAATGTAATGGTGTCTTTAAAAATCCCATCCGCATTGACATGGATTTTACGGATATTCTTTCCTCTTTGGTCCTGGATAAAAATATCATCTCCGTTCCTGTTGGCGATTTCGGCCGTGAATGTCAACGGTTTTTTAGCCTGAGCCCAAGCATTTCCGGATACAGCCGCCAGCAATGCGATAACAAATAATTTTTTCATATGTAATCGTTTATATTTTTGTCTCCCAAATATAGGTTTTTTATTTGTTCAAAAATTGAAAGATTAAAAGATTGAAAGATTAGGAAAAACCGTACGTTAATACAATGATTCTTCAACTTTTGGCATTTGTTATTTGATTAATACCTATTCAAACTATCCCCTCCCAATTATTAATTGTTCGTTACTAATTATTAATTATTTTTGCAGTCTAAAATTTCAAACATGTACAGAAGCCATAATTGCGGAGAACTCAACGCCTCACACATCAATACCGAAGTCACCCTCGCCGGATGGGTCCAGAAATCCCGCGACAAAGGATTCATGAACTGGGTCGACCTGCGCGACCGTTATGGTGTCACCCAATTGGTATTTGACGAAAGCCGCACCGACAAAGCCGTTTTCGAACTGGCCAAAACCCTTGGCCGCGAATTTGTGATCCAGGCTAAAGGCACTGTTATTGAGCGGGAAGCCAAAAACAAGAACATGGCTACCGGTGACATCGAGATTTTAGTTTCTGAACTTAATATACTAAACGCGGCCTTGCTCCCGCCTTTCACCATCGAGGACGAAACCGACGGCGGCGAAGAACTCCGCATGAAATACCGTTACCTGGACATCCGTAGAAACCCGGTAAAGAATGCCCTTTTATTCCGCCATAAAGTGGCGATGGAAGTGCGTAAATTCCTTTCTGACCAGGATTTCTGTGAGGTGGAAACCCCTTACCTGATCAAGTCCACTCCGGAAGGCGCACGCGATTTCGTCGTGCCAAGCCGCATGAACGCCGGACAATTTTATGCCCTGCCGCAATCGCCACAAACATTCAAACAATTATTGATGGTAGGCGGTATGGACAAATATTTCCAGATTGTAAAATGCTTCCGTGATGAAGATTTGCGTGCCGACCGCCAGCCGGAATTCACACAAATCGACTGCGAAATGGCATTCGTAGAACAGGAAGATATCCTAAATGTTTTCGAAGGATTGACACGTCACCTTTTGAAAGCACTCAAAGGCATCGAAGTCGAGAAATTCCCGCGTATGACCTATGACGACGCGATGAAAACCTATGGCAACGACAAGCCGGACATCCGATTCGGGATGGAATTCGGTGAACTGAATGCTGTGGCGCAACACAAGGATTTTGGCGTATTCAATTCGGCAGAACTCGTTGTTGGTATTGCCGCCCCAAAATGTGGTGAGATGACCCGCAAGGAAATCGACGCGCTGATCGAATGGGTAAAACGCCCGCAAATAGGCGCGAGCGGAATGGTCTATGTAAAATGCAATGAAGACGGCACGTATAAATCTTCCGTAGACAAATTCTACGATCAGGAAGATCTTCAACAATGGGCAGCAGTAACAGGCGCCAAAGCCGGCGATATGATTTTTGTGCTTTCGGGCCCGGCTGATAAAACAAGGACACAACTGAGCGCGCTGCGTATGGAACTCGCCACGAGGTTAGGACTTAGAAATCCTGAAGTATTTGCACCGCTTTGGGTGGTCGATTTTCCTTTATTGGAAAAAGATGAAGACGGCAACCGCTGGCATGCCATGCACCACCCGTTTACGTCACCGAAACCCGAAGACATGGCACTGCTTGAAACCGATCCGGGTAAAGTACGCGCCAATGCCTATGATATGGTATTGAACGGAAACGAAATTGGTGGTGGTTCCATCAGGATACACGACAAGGCTACACAACAATTAATGTTTAAATATTTAGGTTTCACCGAAGAAGAAGCCCGCAACCAGTTCGGGTTCCTGATGGACGCATTTCAGTTTGGCGCGCCGCCACACGGTGGATTGGCGTTTGGACTGGACCGTTTGGTAGCCATCCTTGGCGGACAGGAAACCATCCGTGATTTCATCGCCTTCCCGAAAAACAATTCGGGACG
>CALRKC020000009.1:0-15315 GCA_943367895.1 Erythrobacter sanguineus
TACCGGAATCTGGCGATTGCGTTACAATAATTTCACATTGCTCATCTTGAAATGTTTCTGCTAAAACATCACAATCTACTTTAAAACATGAATTGAATACAATCAGCATTAATAAAACAACTACTTTTTTCATAACATTAAAGCTTCCATTTTGAGACATAAGTAGTTGACCTTCCTGTTCCGGCACCCCAATTAAATCCTAAATTTAAACCGACTGTCTTTAAATCCGATAGCGCGGAATTTTATTACGTGCCCGCAATACATATAACATTACTTGCTTTTGTGCTTTGTTAAAGCTTATGAAGCTGAGTTAAAAGTATAAAAAAAATGACGTAAAAATGTAGTTTTTGGTTTGCGTTGCAGGCACAACATAAAATTCCGCGCTTTCGAATCGTAGCAGGAACATCCGCCGGACTGCCGCGGGATCGCCGGCCCAGCATTCCTTAAAATATAAATATTCACTACTTTTGGAAAAAAAGCGCCTTATGCAACTCGTCTTCGCTTCCGCCAACAAAAACAAAATCGCCGAAATACAAAACATGCTTCCGGAGAGCATCACCTTCCTGGGGCTCGAAGACATCGGCTGCTTCGAGGAAATCCCCGAAACTGCTGATACCATCGAAGGCAATGCCATACTGAAAGCCGATTATGTCACCCAAAAATATGGTTATGACTGCTTCGCCGATGACTCCGGACTTGAGGTCACTGCGCTTGACGGTGCTCCGGGCGTTTATTCGGCGCGGTATGCCGGAGAACAGAAGAATGCAATGGATAATATGCAAAAACTGTTGGAAGCCTTAGCGTCGGCGACCGACCGCAGTGCGCAGTTTAAAACCGTTTTGGCCCTCAATCTTCATGGCGAAAAACATTTATTCACCGGCATACTCAAAGGCTCCATTACCGATGAGATGCGCGGTACAAACGGTTTCGGATACGACCCCATCTTCCGGCCGGATGGTTACGAGCGGAACCTCGCAGAATTCATGATGGCAGAAAAAGCGGCGATCAGTCATCGTGGCCTCGCTGTAAAACAACTCATCGCTTTCCTCAACGACTCCCAAAATCCATAAGTTTTTGAATCAAAATCACTTACAAAAGGCAGTTTTGTGCGCCTCTCAAAGCGAAACTTTGGCTTCGGCTTCCCGGATCAAATTGTATCTTATTGATTTTCAATAATTAGTAAATCGATAATAAAGCCCCGCCCATTAGTTATTGCGGAATATTAGCACTACTTTTGCAAAATATTTTAAAATACCTTATGAATAAATTTGAACAATTAGGATTGAAAGAATCGCTACAGCGTGCGATTATCGATCTGGGATTTGAGAATCCGACCGAAGTGCAGGAAAAAGCGATTCCAATGCTATTGGAACAAGACACTGATTTAGTTGCGTTGGCCCAGACAGGGACAGGGAAAACCGCAGCATTTGGCTTTCCGCTGATCCATAAGATCGATGCCGACAACAGAAATACGCAGGCGTTAATCTTATCACCTACCCGCGAACTTTGTTTGCAGATTACAAACGAGATCAAGAATTACTCGAAGTACGAAAAAGGAATCAATGTCGTAGCCATCTATGGTGGCGCCAGCATCACCGAACAAGCGCGTGAAATCAAGCGCGGTGCGCAGATTATCGTAGCAACACCGGGAAGGATGCAGGACATGATCAACCGTGCGTTGGTCAACATTACACAAATCGATTACTGCGTGCTTGATGAGGCAGATGAAATGCTGAACATGGGCTTCTATGAAGACATTGTTTCGATCCTTTCTGATACCCCTGAAGAAAAAAGCACCTGGCTTTTCTCTGCGACCATGCCTGCCGAAGTGGCGCGCATCGCAAAGAAATTCATGGAAAACCCATTGGAAATTACCGTGGGTACCAAAAACTCCGGTTCGGCAACCGTATCCCACGAATTTTACCTGGTAAATGCCCGTGACCGTTATGAAGCCTTAAAAAGACTTGCCGATGCCAACCCGGATATCTTTTCGGTAGTATTCTGCCGTACCAAAAGGGACACGCAGCACGTCGCTGAAAAACTGATTGAAGACGGGTACAACGCAGCAGCATTACACGGAGACCTTTCGCAGGCCCAACGTGACTCGGTGATGAAATCATTCCGTGGAAGGCAAATACAGATGTTGGTAGCAACCGACGTAGCAGCACGTGGAATCGATGTGGATAACATTACACACGTTGTAAACTACCAGCTTCCTGACGAAATAGAAACCTACAACCACCGTTCCGGAAGGACCGGACGTGCGGGTAAATTAGGGACTTCGATAGTGATTGTTACCAAAAGTGAATTGCGCAAGATTTCTGCAATTGAAAAAATCATCAAGCAGAAATTTGAGGAAAAAACGATTCCTTCAGGAATCGAAATCTGCGAGATCCAGCTATTACACCTGGCCAATAAGATCAAGGATACTGAGGTTGACCATGAAATCGACAACTACCTTCCGGCCATCAACAATGTATTGGAAGGACTTTCAAAAGAAGAACTGATCAAGAAAATGGTATCGGTGGAATTCAACCGTTTCATCAATTACTATAAGAAAACCCGCGATCTTTCTGCTCAGTCGGCAGGCAAGCGCGAGGATCGTGAGCCACGTGAAAATTCAGGTGGTGCGGTACGTTATTTCGTCAATATCGGTTCCCGGGATGATTTCGACTGGATGCAGTTGAAAGACTTCCTTAAGGAAACGCTTGACCTCGGACGTGACGATGTATATAAGGTAGATGTAAAAGAAGGATTCTCTTTCTTCAACACCGATCCTGAACATACTGATAAGGTAATGGAAATCCTGAACAACGTTACCCTTGGCGGCAGGCGTATCAACGTTGAAATTTCTAAAAACGACGGTGGAGGACGCAGGGACCACAACGGAAGAAGTGGCGGATTTGGCGGAGACCGTGGCGGAAGAAGTTTCGGCGGCGACCGTGGCGGCAGGAGTTTTGGTGGTGATCGCGGCGGGAAAAGCTTCGGTGGCGGATTCAGGAGCGACAAACCCGCTCCAAGATTTGCAACTGAGAAAGCGAGTGGCGGCGAGAGTAAATTCAGCCGTTCAGAAACGCCAAGACGTGAAGGAAAATTCACTTCTGAAAGGGCACCGAGGCGTTCAGAAAGCTTCAGCGACCAATCGAGGCCAAAACGTCCCCGCAAAAGCTAACTGATTTGTTAATTTTGCCATAATTTATATGTCAACTGCAAAATATCTTAAGAGTTTTATTACTTTTAATCCGCTTAAAACGGATATGAGATATTTTGCAGTTTTCTTTTTTTTACTCTTCACCACTTTGGTTTCCGCACAGGAAAAACAAGCGGATCAGATTGTCAATGGTACGATACTAAACGACAATACCCTTACACCGATGTCAAATGTGAGTATCATCAACATCAACAAGGTAAAAGGAACTGTCTCGGACGAAAAAGGAAATTTTGAGATGGCTGTTACGGCCAATGATACGCTGCACATCTCGTTTCTTGGATTCAAATCCATCAAAGTGCGCGTCACGAATGACTGGATTAAGAACAAGACGACTACCATCCAGATGACTGAGAAAGCGTATGCATTAGAGGAAGTTGTGGTGCGACAATACAACCTCACAGGATATCTTGAAATCGATGCCAAACTGATTCCGATTAAGGAAAATTACCGCTATAGCATATCAGGACTTGGCGCAGCTTACGAAGCCGGTGATACCTATTCCCCAAACGCGTTCGGTCGTGTACTGGGCTCGATTTTCAACCCGGCGGACATGCTTTATAATTTCTTCGGAAAAAAACCTACAGAACTCCGCAGGCTGAAAGAAATGAAAAAAGATGATGCCGTCCGCAATGCGCTGGAATCCAAATTTGACCGCGAGACGATTGCCGTCTTACTGGGTGTAAGCAAGGAGGAAATTGGCGAAATCATGTCGCGTTGCAATTACTCCGAGCAATTCATCAAGACTGCCAATGATTTGCAGATAATGGATGCCATCAGCGCCTGTTATGAGGAGTATAAGATCCTGAAGAAAAAATAATTCCCAATACCACAATATGAAAAGCGAAAGCATTGGCTTAAAAATCCGGACCGGATTTTGGCTTGTTCTCTTTTCGTTCCTTTTCTTCCTGATGCTCAGGATTACGCTTCGGTATATTCCATTTGATTCCGCAGCTTCTTTTTTACAGATAAAACAAACTGAGGTTACTTCGATTCCCGGATATCTTTTCCTGTTTTACCTGCACGTCTATAGCTCCATTTTCGTATTAACTGCAGGCTTCACCCAATTCAATAGTATAATACTAAAAAATTATCCAAAACTCCATAAAAGTATTGGGCGGATTTATGTTTATACGGTACTTTTCCTGGCCGCTCCGTCCGGACTGTACATTGGTTATCATGCGAACGGCGGTATCTGGTCCAGGATATCGTTCCTGCTTTTGGGAGTGTTATGGTATTTTTTTACGCTTAAAGGCATCCTATCCATAAAAAACAAACTTGTGACTGAACATAAAAAATTCATGCTCCGGAGTTTTGCATTGGCCTTTTCTGCAATAACTTTACGACTTTGGAAAGTAATCCTGGTCTACTTTTATGAGCCGAATCCGATGGAAGTCTACAGGATTATAGCCTGGCTGGGTTGGATTCCAAACATTTTGATCATCGAATGGTATATCGCTAAAAAAATTCAAAAATGAAAAACATATGCATCTTTATCCTCGCGCTGGCCGCATGCTCTTGTCATAAAAAAGAGGAAAAAACTTTAAAGAAAATCCCGGTTATCGCCGAAATCAAAGACATTCATCCGGAATTATACGGATCGTGGGTAGGCACTTTTGTTGCAGAGGACTATGATGAGGAAGCGGACACGGACACCTCGCCACGCAAAATCAACCTCACCATCAGGAAAATCACAGATCAGGAAGTGGTTGCGCAGAGCTTAGTTTCCGGTAATGTGAGGCCGTTAAAGGGAAATGCCGTACAACTGGGCAGTATTATCACTTTTAAACTCCGCGAACCAGGCGACAACAAATTTGATGGCGAATTCACTTTTGAAATCGCAAATGATACGCTTTCGGGAATCTGGGTGAGCTACGATAAGACCGTTCCCATCAAAAAGCGTTCTTATAAACTGACCAAAAAGGCTTTTGTCTACAAGCCGGAACTGATGCTTTCGAATGAAAATACAGATGATTTTGTAGATTACGTTAACCCAAAAACAGTAAAGAAGACTACTGATGAGGGCGAGGAGTATGAGGATGAAACCTACCGTTTTTCGTCGGATAAAATTTTTACGCTAAACGCTTCTACCCAACCCATGGTGGAAGATACCTTAAAGGAACTTCGTAAGATCGACCTGGAAATTATCCGCAATACCATTTATGCACGGCATGGCTATAGCTTTAAAAAAGCAGGTGTCAGGCAGTTTTTCGATTTTATTGACTGGTACGTGCCCGTATCGAATAATGTCGATGCCGAGCTGACTCCGCTGGAAAAAGCAAACATCAGTATGCTACTGCGTTTTGAGCAGTACGCCACCGATAACTATGATTCTTTTGGAAGATGAATTAATTGTCAATTATAAATTTCCTCAAAAAGACCTGGCAACTACCAAAAGCAGCTATTCGTTAATATTTGTCTTTTTGCTGTAAATTTAAACGCAACCTTTGTCGTTTTGTATATCTTTGAGAAAACCTGCTCAAATGAAGAAAATTACTTTTGTTCCCATGTTCGTGTTGTTAATGCTTTTGCTTCAGGGTTGCTGGGGCTGGCATACGGAAGACAATCCTTCGACTGCTTACGACCCGGTTATCATGAACCGCACTGATTTTGAACGCGCTGTAAAGCTTAAACAACAGGAAAATAACATTAAACCCGGTAAAATTTACATCAAGGACAACCTGCTTTTTATAGCCGATGTCAATCGGGGTTTCCACATTTATAATTACTCAGATCCCGCCAATCCTGAAAAGATTGCTTTCCTGAATATTCCGGGCGCTACCGATGTGGCGATACGTGACCATATCCTGTACATCAACCAGGCGGTCGATCTTGTCGCGATTGATTACGATCCGATACAGAATACAATCGATGTTACGAATCGTACCCGCAATGTGTTTCCGGATAAGATGTCGCCTGACGGGTTTTATTCAAACAGAAGTTCAGAAAACAAAATCGTAACCGACTGGAAACAATAATTATGAGAAAAACCATCTTACTTTCGATATTGGCCCTGGTATTACTGAATTGTTCCGGCGACGATAATTCTTCCGGACTGAATCCCGGCGACGGTCAGGGCGGGTCGCTCGCAACATTTGTGCTGAAAGGCGATTACCTGTATGCTGTCGATGACTCAAAAATAAATGTGTTTTCGCTGATTAACAATCAGGCTCCGGTACAGGTAAACAACGTGCCCGTGGGGTTCCGGGTGGAAACACTTTCATCCTATGACAACTATCTGTTTGTGGGTTCCCAAACCGGGATGTTCATTTACAGCCTCGACAACCCCGCAAATCCTGCACTGGTTTCATCCGCAGAACATTTCACTTCCTGCGACCCGGTGATTTCCAATGGCCCGCTGACGTTTGTCTCATTGCATTCGAACTTCGTCTGTGGCGGTAATATCAATGCTGTGGAAATTTACGACACTACGGATATCAACAATCCTGCGTTGCTTACCACTTTAAACCTGGTAGAGCCTAAAGGCATCGGGTTGTATGGGAATTACCTGTTTGTTTGTGATGGTGTTGTTAAGATATTCGACATAAACACGCCCACGATGCCCATTTTGGTAAAATCCCTTGCTGTCGATTGCCATGATGTGATTATTAAAGAAAATGATCTGTTTGTCATCGGCAATGCCGGTTTATACCGATATCAGCTAAATCCCGCCGATATCACTCAGATTACCGAAAAAAGCACCATCGTGTTCTAAGCCTATTTTTGGTTTTCATAATAACGCGCCTCGATTCTCCTGATGTCCTTGATCGAATTCCGGGACCAGTCAATGCGTTTCTCGAGCAACTCTTCTTCGGTAAGCTGCCAGTTCACCTCGGATTTTCTCAACCTTTCCGTAATGTTCTGGATTATTATGGCTGCTGAGACGGAAATATTGAGGCTTTCGGTAAAGCCAACCATCGGGATTTTAAGGAAACCGTCGGCTTCACGCAACACTTCGTCTGAAAGGCCATTGATTTCAGTCCCAAAGAACAGCGCGCTTTTTTGGGTAATATCGAAATCCGCCATCAGGCAGTCGTTTTCGTGTGGTGTAGTTGCAATAATGCGGTAACCCTGGGATTTTACCTTCGCAATACAATCGGCAACACTTTCATAACGGTTGATGTCGACCCACTTCTGTGCGCCGAGCGCAATCTGCTTGTCAACACGTTTGCCGTATTTTTCCTCGATCACATGCAGGTTCTGTATCCCAAAAACCTCGCAGCTGCGCATCACGGCACTGGTATTGTGCAATTGAAATACATCTTCAATGGCAATCGTAAAATGATTGGTGCGGTTCGCGAGAATCCGGAGGAATTTCTCTTTACGGTTATCCGTCAGGAACCCTTCGAGGTAATTCAGGTAATCGATGTCGGCCATATTGTTTTTGCCAAAAATAATAAAAAGCGTAGTTTTATAATAATATTAAGGTTGATATGGAAAAGAAAAAACTGGTGGTTCTGAGCGGTGCCGGAATCAGTGCCGAGAGCGGAATCAAAACCTTCCGTGATGCAGACGGATTATGGGAAGGCCACGATGTGATGGAGGTTGCAACACCGGAAGGTTTCAGGAAAAATCCGGAACTGGTGCTTGACTTTTACAACCAGCGCAGGCGGCAGTTACATGAAGTTATTCCGAATGATGGCCATTTGATTCTGGCTGAACTCGAACAGTATTTTGATGTCGATATTATCACACAAAACGTCGACAACCTGCATGAACGAGCGGGCAGCAGCAAAGTCCTGCACCTGCATGGAGAGCTGTTTAAGGTACGAAGTGTCCGAAACCAAAACTATATACTGCATTGGGAAAACGACCTTAAGCTCGGGGATACGGATGAGCACGGGCAGCAGTTACGACCGCATATTGTTTGGTTTGGAGAGGAAGTACCGGCTTTGGAAGAAGCGGCGCGAATAGTGTCTGAAGCGGATATTCTTATCGTTATCGGCACGTCACTGCAGGTGTATCCGGCGGCAGGACTGATTGATTTTACGCAACGCCATGTCCCGGTGTATTACATTGATCCGAAACCGGTACCTATTGCCAATTTAAGGAATTCGTTGGAGATTATTCCGCTTGGTGGCTCGGAAGGGATGGCGATTGTTAAATCGAAATTGAGTCGTTAATTCAGGGTAGCTCCCCTAGCCCTGATAGTAGCGGAAATCCTTTTTGTGGAGTGCAACGCAACAAAAAGATTGCAGCGGATAGCAGGATAAGCTCCTTATTTTATCAAAAAAATAACATTAATTGATTTCGATTCCTTTCCTTTTTGAAACGTAAGGGTTATATTTGCTTTTAATGCAAAAACAACACACAAATGCAAGACCTGACCGCGCTGAACGCCATTTCTCCTATTGATGGAAGGTACCGCAGCAAGACCATTTTATTGTCAAAATATTTTTCTGAAGAAGCCCTGATCCGGTATCGGGTGTTGGTAGAGATCGAATACTTCATTGCGCTTTGCGAAATTCCACTCCCACAACTAATGGAAATTGACAAAAACCAGGCGGAAGAACTCAGGAAAATTTACACGAATTTCTCAACGGAAGACGCCTTATGGATCAAGGAAACTGAGAAAACCACAAATCACGACGTTAAGGCGGTAGAGTATTTCATTAAAGAGCAATTTGATACGCTGGGGCTTACCAAATATAAAGAGTTCATCCATTTTGGATTGACATCACAGGACATCAACAATACGGCGATTCCGATTTCCACAAAAGAGGCATTTCAGGACGTTTATTTAAAACTACTGATCGAACTAATCAACAAACTGAAGGAACTCAGCGTCGAATGGAAAGACGTCGCCATGCTCGCGCGTACCCATGGCCAGCCTGCCTCCCCTACCCGACTTGGGAAAGAGATTGGGGTTTTCGTGGAAAGGCTTGAGGAGCAATTGCGATTGCTGTTCAATATCCCGTTTGCCGCAAAATTTGGCGGGGCGACGGGCAATTTTAATGCGCATCATGTAGCCTATCCTGCTATTGACTGGAAGAAATTCGGAAATGATTTCGTGGAAGGCGCGTTGGGATTGCAACATTCTTTTCCGACGACACAGATTGAGCATTACGATCACTTTGCAGCATTTTTTGATGCATTGAAAAGAATCAATACCATCCTGATCGATTTGGACCGCGATGTCTGGACTTATGTTTCGATGGATTATTTCAAGCAGAAGATCAAAGCCGGGGAAATTGGATCATCAGCGATGCCGCATAAGGTAAACCCGATTGATTTTGAAAATTCCGAAGGAAATTTGGGTATCGCAAATGCAATATTCGAGCACTTATCTGCAAAACTGCCGATTTCAAGATTACAGCGCGATTTGACTGACAGTACAGTTTTGAGGAATATCGGCGTGCCGATCGGGCATACCTTAATTGGGTTTGAGGCTACGCTGAAAGGCCTGAATAAATTATTGCTTAATGCCGATAAATTCGCGGAAGATTTAGAGAAAAACTGGGCTGTGGTCGCTGAAGCGATCCAGACGATTTTACGCCGCGAGGGTTACCCGAATCCTTATGAAGCCTTAAAAGGGCTCACCAGGACCAACACTACGATTGACAAGAAAGCCATTCATGATTTCATCGGAACACTGGAAGTCAGTGACGAAATTAAACAGGAATTACTGAACATCAGTCCATCAAACTATTTAGGGATTTAAACCGATGATATGATTACACTCGCCACAGACACCCATCTTTACCCGCTCATTAGCGATTTGGGACTGATTTTGATGACGGCGGGCGTGGCTGTAATTTTATTTAAGAAAATTAAGCAACCACTCGTTTTGGGATACCTGATTGCAGGATTCCTGGCCGGAAATCATTTTGATTTTTTCCCTTCGGTAAAAGACATTAAAAGCGTTGAAGTCTGGGCACAAATTGGCGTGATTTTCCTGTTATTCAGCCTTGGCCTTGAATTCAGTTTCAAAAAACTGATGAAAGTTGGCGGAACGGCTTCGGTTACGGCTTCAACGCAGATCATCACCATGTTGTTCCTTGGGTATACCGCGGGGAAATTTATGGGATGGGAGACGATGGATTGCATTTTCCTGGGCGTTATCCTGTCGATTTCCTCGACCACCATAATCCTGAAAACTTTTGACGAGCTCGGCGTAAAGGCGCAGAAATTTGCGGGAAATGTCGTCGGTGCGCTCATCGTACAGGATATCATTGCCATTTTGATGATGGTATTGCTGTCCACGATTGCCGTAAGCCAGCAGTTTTCGGGAACTGAACTCGTAAAGTCGGTGGCGAAATTACTATTCTTCCTGACCATCTGGTTTGTATCGGGCATTTTCTTTATCCCGACACTATTGAAAAAAGCCAAAAGCCTTTTGAGTGATGAAATGCTTTTGATCGTCTCCATCGCCCTTTGCCTGATGATGGTGATACTGGCTGACGGCGTTGGGTTTTCCCCTGCGTTGGGTGCTTTCATCATGGGTTCTGTTATTGCGGAAACCACGCAGGCGGAGCATATCGAACACCTGGTAAAACCAGTGAAAGATCTTTTTGGGGCTGTCTTTTTCGTATCGGTAGGTATGCTGATCAATCCGGATACTTTGATCGAATATGCCGGTCCGGTCATGATCCTGACATTAGTAACCATTGTCGGGCAATCATTGAGTTCAACAATTGGTTCGCTGATTTCAGGGCAGCCATTGAAACAGTCTGTACAAACCGGGATGAGCTTGTCACAGATTGGGGAATTTTCTTTCATTATAGCGACGTTAGGTATGACCCTGAATGTCACGAGTGATTTCCTGTATCCGATTGTCGTGGCGGTGTCGGCAGTAACAACATTCACGACTCCGTTCATGGTACGTGCGGCACCGGCTTTTGCAGAGCTGCTCTCCAAAAAACTGCCCCGAAAATGGACGAAAAGGATTGAACGTTACAGTGCCAACGCCCAATCGATAAAATCGGTAAGCAACTGGCAAATCGTGTTGCGGGCCTATATGGTGCAGGTGGTAATCCATTCTGTAATTATTGTTGCGGGCATTTTACTTTCTGCGAAATTTGTTCTGCCGCTCGCCAAGGACTCGCCTTTTGGAAATGCATTGGTCGCTTTAGGCACATTGACTGTCCTGGCACCGTTTTTATGGGCGTTGTCATTACGCCGTGTAAAAGTGAACGAAGTTTTGATACTGATGCAGGAACGAAAATACCGGGGACCGATCATCATGATGATCTTGCTAAGATTTATCCTGACACTGGTGTATATCGGGTTTTTGCTTGATAATTTCTTCTCTGCCGAAGTGGCGTTGATTGCCTTAATATCAGCGGTTGCCCTGTATATTATTTTCCCGAAAAGGCTCAACGCACAATACCACCGTATCGAAAATCATTTCCTCAGGAACCTGAACGCACGCGAAATTATCAAAGCAAAGTTCAGCCGAAGCGACCTGACTCCGTGGGAAGGGCATATGGCAATTTTTGAGATTGCAAAAGAGTCGAATATCGTCGGGAAAACATTGGAGGAGCTGCAGCTTCGGGAACAAATCGGGATTAATATCGCTTTTATCAAACGGGGCGATATTACGATCAATATTCCGGGTCGCGCCGAGCGGCTGTTTCCTGCGGATGAAATCTGTATCATCGGAACGGATCAGCAGGTGGAGGACTTCAGGGCGTACCTCAATGAAAATGAAATCGCACCACCGGAAAAAACAACGGAGCCAGACATTGTACTGCGACAGATTGAAGTCCACAACGAGGATTTCATAGGAAAAAGCATCCGTGAATCACAATTGCGGGAAAAGACAAACGGGCTTATTGTCGGGCTTGAACGAAAAGGCAAACGGACATTCAACCCGGAATCGCAATTGGTGCTTCAGAAAGATGATATTCTTTGGATTGTGGGTGACCGGAAACTGATTGCGAAACTTTGATTAATGGACCATTGACAATTGATAATTGACAATGGATAGTTAATAATTGTCGGGCGTTCTAAACAGTTCAGATGACTAGCCCCGATCGCAGCGGCATCCTTTTTCTTTTTTCTTTAAAAAGAAAAAGATACAGCGGAGAGCGGGAAATAGCTCCATGCACTCATTATTGGATATTAATTACCTTGAATAATTCGGTGCTTCCTTCGTAATCGTGACATTATGCGGATGGCTTTCCGTAATCCCGCTTGAAGTGATGCGCACGAAACGGCCATTCTCCTGTAAAGTCGGGATGTCTTTTGCACCGCAATAACCCATACCGGCACGAAGTCCGCCAATGAATTGCTGCATGCTTTCGTTCAGTTCGCCTTTGTAAGGCACACGACCGACGATTCCTTCCGGAACAAGTTTTTTAATATCATCCTCTACGTCCTGGAAATAGCGGTCTTTTGAACCTTCCTGCATGGCTTCAACAGAACCCATACCACGGTATGATTTGAACTTGCGCCCTTCAAAAATGATTGTTTCACCCGGAGATTCCTTAGTTCCTGCCAGAAGCGAGCCCATCATCACGCTGTCTGCGCCGGCGGCAATTGCTTTGGGGATGTCTCCCGTATAACGGATTCCACCGTCAGCGATTACGGGAACTCCGGAACCTTTAATGGCGGCGGCCACTTCAAGCACTGCCGAAAACTGTGGGAATCCAACACCGGCTACGACGCGGGTCGTACAAATGGAACCAGGGCCGATCCCTACTTTTACGCCGTCAGCGCCATTTTCAACGAGGTATCTTGCCGCCTCTGCAGTGGCAATATTGCCGACAATGACGTCAATATTCGGGAATTTGGATTTTACTTCTTTCAATACATTTACAACACCTTCGGTATGACCGTGGGCCGTATCAATGATAATGGCATCAACACCTGCATTTACAAGTGCTTCTGCCCGTTTAACCGCATCCGGCGTAACCCCAATGGCTGCGGCAACGCGAAGGCGTCCGTAGACATCTTTGTTTGCAATCGGTTTTTGCGTAAGTTTTGTGATATCACGGAAGGTAATTAGGCCGACCAACTGATTTTGCTCGTTTACGACAGGCAATTTCTCTATTTTGTGGCCCTGAAGAATGACTTCTGCTTCCTGAAGAGAAGTGCCTTCCGCAACCGTAACGAGGTTTTTGCTGGTCATCACCTCAACAATAGGGCGGGTATTGTCTTTTTCGAAACGCAGGTCGCGGTTGGTGACAATGCCTTTCAATATCTTATTTTCATCTACAATTGGAATACCACCGATACCGAATTCCTTCATCACATTTTTAGCATCCGAAACTTTGGAAGTCAATGGTAAAGTCACCGGATCTATAATCATACCGGATTCGGCGCGCTTCACCTTTCTTACCTTACCGGCCTGCTGTTCAATGGTCATGTTTTTGTGCAGCACGCCGATGCCGCCTTCCTGAGCCATAGCGATAGCCATCGCACTTTCTGTCACGGTATCCATAGCCGCCGAAACGATCGGGACGTTGATGGTAATATTTCTGGAAAACTTAGACTGTATGCTTACTTCACGCGGAAGTACGTTTGAATAATTCGGAACGAGGAGAACGTCATCGTAAGTGAGGCCTTCGCCGATGATCTTGGAGTTGTGTGCGATCATTGCAATTTGTGTTGTAGTTAAATTGCGTGCAAATATAGTGAATTGTATTGGTTTATTAAAAGATTTAAGGATTGAAAGATTTAAAATTTCATATGAAGCATCATAAATCTGAGTTAAAAACGAGTGACTTAAATTTTAAAAGATAATTTGTTATATATTTGTCGACTGATTAGTCAATCTACAATTTTGGATAAACAAAAAGAAATACTTGCTTCGGCCTTAAGATTGTTTGTGGAAAATGGATTCCACGGCACGCCAACGAGTAAAATCGCCAAACAGGCCGGGGTTGCCAACGGTACGTTGTTTCATTATTATGCTACCAAAGATGACCTTATTGTTTCGCTGTATGTTTCGATCAAGCTAGAAATGGCAGCGTTTATTGCCGGCAAACTGCATGCTGATGATGATGACAAGACCAGGTTCAGGAATCAGTTTGTTTATGCACTGCAATGGGCGATGGATCATCCGGATGAATTTCGGTATATACAGCAGTTTTATGCTTCGCCTTATGCCATTCACCTAA
Source organism: Erythrobacter sanguineus (assembly GCA_943367895.1). Lineage (GTDB taxonomy): Bacteria > Bacteroidota > Bacteroidia > Flavobacteriales > Flavobacteriaceae > Flavobacterium. The sequence continues at coordinate 14,272 of CALRKC020000009.1, forward strand.
AGTCTGAGCCCTTACAGCAATTGCTTGAAAAAACATGCCTTGAGATCCAGACAGCCATTGATGCAAAAGTCATAAAGGCATTTCCTGTCGACTATATTTTTACTTTAATCAGCAGCCACCTTAATGGCATCCATCAATATTTAATCAATTCCAACCTTTCGGAAAAAGAACAAAAAACGGTTATAGCCGATACTTTTGAATTGCTTTGGGAGATGCTGACCTGATTTTTTTTTAACCAATATTGACTGATTAGTCAATCTAAACCCAATTATTTTAAATGGACCTTTTAATCATCACTCTTTTGTTTTTAGTACTATCGGGCTACGCCTTTCTGCAAAGTCCGAAATTTGGCAAACTTCCAGCTGGTGAAAGGCTGGAAAAAATTCTCAGATCCCCGAATTACCGCGACGGTAAATTTCAGAATTTAAGCTTTACGCCTGATCTCGCTGAAGGAGAAACGTTTCTGAAGGTGCTCCATAAAATACTGTTTCAAAAAGACAAACGGAATAAGCCACAAGACATACTGCCTTCCATTAAAACGAATTTATACGAACTGTCAAAAGAAGAAAATGTGCTGGTTTGGTTTGGACATTCGTCTTATTTTATGCAGGCGGAGGGAAAACGGATACTGGTCGATCCTGTTTTTAGTGGGGCGGCATCGCCAATTCCGGCAACGACACGCAGTTTCAAAGGCGCGGATGTTTATTCCACAGACGATATGCCTGAAATCGATTATTTGTTTATCACCCATGACCATTGGGATCATCTGGATTATGATACGGTTTTGAAACTGAAACCAAAAGTAAAAAAAGTCATTACAGGACTGGGAACCGGAGCACATCTGGAGCATTGGGGATATGAACCGGAAATTATTATTGAAAAAGACTGGAATGAAACCATTGTACTCTCCGACGGATTTACTGTCCATACCACTCCGGGAAGGCATTTTTCCGGAAGACTTTTCAAAAGAAACCAGGCACTTTGGATGTCTTTCGTTTTGCAGACACCCAAACGGAAAATATTCATTGGTGGTGACAGCGGTTT